>JAGSPS010000182.1 GCA_018262315.1 Deltaproteobacteria bacterium
AGGCGTGTCGAGAGCAGATCGTTGCCCTCGTCGCTACGGCCGACCCAGATCTCGAGGCCGCTGCTGCTGCGGTAAACGCGCGGCACGAGACGCGCCGGAATCTCCTGCTTGCCGAGCCGCCACACGCGCCGCTTCGGAGCGGGTTCCACGCTTGTTGCAGCCGCGGTCAACGGCGCCGACTCGGCCGCGTAGCGCGCGAGCAGCCGCGCAACTTCGGGATTCTCCGCGAACGCAGCGAGCCCCGCGACGTCGCCCGCCGCGATCGCGTCGAAGGCGGCGCGCAGCGCGACGAGCGCATCGCGCCGCGCCTCCGCCTCGCCGCTCTCGCGCAGCGCGCGCTCGGCGCGGCGCTCGGCCTTGCGCGCCTTCGCGAACAGCGCGTCGAGGTTTGCGCGCGGTGAGAGCGCGGGGTCGAGCGGGATCGCGACCTCCTCGTCGCTCGCGAAGTCGCGCACGCGCACTTCGCTCGCGCCGCGCCTCACGGAGCTGACGGCGCTCTTCAACAGCTCGCCCTGCTGGCGCAAGTTCCCGACGACGTCGCCCGCCGCCGCGTCGCCGCGCAGCAACGACAGCTTTTTCTCGATCGCCGCGAGCGCGCGGCGCAGCGCGCGGTCGATCCGCCGCTGGAGCGTGTCGGTCTCCCGCGCGCCCTCGCGTTGCGCGGCGAGCGCTTCGAGCGCCGCGAAGAAGCGCTCGCCGGGCTCTGCGGCGAAGCGATCCTCGCCCTCGCCCGGCGGCTTCGAGGCGGGACTCTTCCAGACCGCACCGATCGCGAGGTCGCGACGCGTCTCGGCGAGTGGCCGCAACGCGCCGAGCACGCGGCCCTCCGCGTCGAGCAGATGGAGATTGGTGCGCGGGCCAAGGATCGCGAGCAGCAACTCGAAGACACCCGCTTCGCCCTCGAAGCGCAGCGCAGCCTGGCGATCGCCGTCGACGATGCGCGCGCCCGCGATGCGCGCTCCGCCCAGCCGCGCGCGCAGCAGTTGCGAGAAGCCGGGAGGCGCCGGTGGCGCGGCGGGGCGTCTCTCCACCACCGACAACCGCGCGCTCTTCGGCTCACAGCAGAAGAGCAGATGCAGGTCGCCGCGGCCGGCTCGATGCAGCGACACCACCACGCGCCGGTCGTCCGGCTGCACGATCTTCTCGACGCGCGCGCCCGGACACTCGCGATCGACGATCGCGACCGCGCGGCGCAGTTCCGCGAGCGACATCATTGCTGGCATCTCGGGCAGTAGTGCGCGCTGCGCTGACCCAGTACGATGCGCTTCACCCGCGCGCCGCACACGAGACACGGCTCGCCTTCGCGCGCGTAGACCCGACGCTCGTCCTGGTACGCGCCGTCCGCTCCGTCCGGCGAGATGTAGTCGCTGATCGACGAGCCGCCGGTCTCGATCGAGCGCAGCAGCACGCGGCGCAGCGCGCTCGCGATGCGCTCGGACTCGTCTCGCGTCACGCGACCCGCGCGACGCGTCGGCCGCACGCCGGCGCCGAAGAGCGCTTCGTCCGCGTAGATGTTGCCGACGCCCGCCAGCACCGCCTGATCGAGCAGCAGATTCTTCACCGCGACGCTGCGAGCGCGACTCGCCGCGAACAGCGCAGCGCCGGTGACCTCGAGCGCGTCGACACCGAGTCGGTCGAGTCGCTCCGAAGCTGCACCCGGCGCGAGCCACTGCACCTTGCCGAACTTGCGCGCGTCGCGCAGGAAGACCTCGGGGCCGGCGTCGCGAAAATGGAGACGCAGATGCGTGTGCTCGTCGGGCGTGAAGCGCGACTGCGCCTCGGGCGCGAGGCTGCCGCGCGCCGACGCGCGCAGCAGCCGCGGACTCGTGACGGCGCTCGAGAAGAGCTGCCCCGTCATGCCGAGGTGGAGGAGCAGGCGGCTGCCGTCGTCGAGCCTCGCGACGAGGTACTTGCCCTGGCGCGCGAGCCGCTGCACGCGGCGTCCGCCGAGTGCACGACGCAGCGCCGCGGGCGGCGTCAAGAAGAAATAGCTCGGCGCCGTGGTGTGGACGGCGTCGATGGTGCGACCGACCAGCAGCGGCGCGATACGCCGCCGCGTTGTCTCGACTTCGGGGAGTTCGGGCACGCGCAGCCTTCTCGAAACGGCGAGCTGTTCAACTCCGCCAGGGTTCGACCAGGATCTTGGCGTGCGCCTCGGGATTCGCGAGCGTGCGGAACGCCTCGCCGACGCCCTCGACGCCGGTCTTGCCCGTCACCATCGGCGCCACGTCGACTTCGCCCTCGGCGAGCGCGCGCAGCGTGCGCGCGAACTCGTCGGGTGTGTAGCCGAGCACGAACTGCACGTTCAGTTCCTTGTTGATGCCGAAGATCGGCCGGATCGAATCGTTCTCCATGCAGACGCCGGCGACGACGATGCGCGACTGCGGTGGCGCGCTGCGCATCAGCTCGTCGATCACACCGGGCACGCCGACGCACTCGAAGAGCACGGCGGCCTTCGCGCCGGCGACTTCGCGCCAGGCGTCGATCGGGCGCTGCTCGTTCGGATCGACGATGACGTGTGCGCCCATGTGTTGCGCGAGGCGGCGCCGCATCGGCGAATAGTCGGCGGCGACGATCGTCTCCACGCCTGCGAGCCGCAGCCCCGCGATCACGGCGAGGCCCACCGGCCCGCAGCCGACGACGAGGGCGGCGTCGCGCGGTGTCAGGTTCGCCCTGGCGACGGCGTGGACGCCGACTGCGATCGGCTCGGTGGTCGCGGCGTGCTCGGTGGCGAGACCGTTCGGCACCTCGAGCAGCAGCGGTTCGGTGAGCACCATCAACTCGCCGTAGCCTCCCGGCACCTCATCGGAATAGCCGACCGCTTGCGGCCTGCCGCCGCGGAAGCTGATCGGCATCGAGACGACGCGGCTTCCGACCGGGATCTGCTTCAGCGTGTTCGGCCCGAAGCAGGTTCGGAACGAACGGCGCGCCGGTCTCGCGCATCGACTCCATCATCTTGTCGGCGTGGCGGAGCATGTGGAGATCCGAGCCGCAGATGCCGCAGGCGAGCGTCTTGACCAACACCTCACCGGAGCCCGGCACCGGATCGGCCAGCGTGTCCGTCACGATCTCCTTGTTGCGCATCACCGCCGCACGCATGTCCACCTCGTCACTCGAGCCGGAATGTCCACCTCGCCACTCGAGCCGTGTTCGGCTCGCCGCCGTCCGGCGGCGAGCGGGGTCGTGGGTTGCACTCTAGCGGCACTCGGTCCCGATCCAGTCCACCAGCGCGTGCGCCAACGCGATGCGCTTGTCGGAGAAGGCGTGGTCGGCATCGAGCACGACGCTGCGGGTGTGCTTCGCGCCGGCAGCGGCGAAGGCGGCGACCAGCGGGTCGTGATGGATGGATGCGGGCGTCACGGCGTCGCGCGCACCGGCCACGAGCAGCACCGGACGTGTTGCGAGCGCGTTGGCGCGTCGTGCGGTGTCGAAGCGATCGGCGTTCTTCATCAGCTCCGCGACCAGCTTCTTGCCGGATGCGCCGCGGATCGGTCCGCTCCAGCCTCCCAGCGCCTTCTCGAACTCGGCGCGGCGATCGGGATTCGCCGCGGTGCGACCGAGCAGCCCCAGGTTTGCGCCGGCCAGCGATGCCACGCAGCGCACACCGGGATCCTCCGACGCCGCCGTGATCGCGAGGAACCCGCCCATGCTGTGACCCACCAGCGCGACGCGCGACGGGTCGGAGCGGAAGCGCTTCGCGAACGAGGCCGTGCGCGCCTCCGCGAGCGCCGAGCCCACGTCTTCGAGCGCATTCGAGAAACTGAACTTCCCCTGGCTGCCCCACGCGCCGCGATAGTGGAAGAGCAGCACGTCCCAGCCCGCGCGCCGCAGCGACTGCGCGAGATCGGCGTTGCGCTCGTCGCCCGGATAGCCGTGCAGCAGGATCACGAGCGGATGCGGGCCCGCTCCCTGTGCGACGTAGACGATCCCGACCATGTACGACTCGCCACTCGCGATGGCGACCTCCTCGATCGCCGCCGGGTAGGCCGCGTCGATCGTGGCAGGATCGCTCGTGACGGGATCGGTCGCGGCCGCGGCGGTCGCGGCCGCCGACCGAGCGGGGGCCGGTGCCGCGGGCGCCTTCGTCTGCGCGCAGGCGACGAGCATGGCGGCGATCGCGAGTAGCAGGAAGCGTTGCGTGTGGAGCATCGGGACCTCGCGGCGGAAAGGAGGCAGTCTAGGTTACGGTGACCGTGCCGAGGAGTGCATGGGTGACGAGCAGCAATCGGTCGTCTTCGATCGCGCGGCCGACTTCTACGACGCCACGCGCGGCTTCCCGCCGGGTGTGGCGGCGCGCGCCGCTGCGCTGGTCGTCGAGGTGGGCGGGCTCGGCGCCACGTCGCGCGTGCTCGAAGTCGGCGTCGGCACCGGGCGCGTTGCGCTGCCGCTGGCAGCGCTCGTGTCGAACGTCGTGGGCGTGGATCTCTCGGTTCCGATGTTGCGACACCTCTTGGCGAAACGCGGCGAGCCGCGCGTCGCGGTGGCGCGCGCCGACGCCGTGCAGCTCCCCTTCCCTGCCGCCCGCTTCGACGCGGTGATCGGCGTGCACTTCTTCCACCTCGTGCCGCGCTGGCGCGAGGCGCTCGCCGAGGTGGCTCGCGTGTTGCGTCGCGGCGCGCCGCTACTGCTCGGCGCGGACGAGCCGCAGGACGCCTGGGCGCGCTGTCGCGAGGAACTCGCGGTCTGCAACGCGGTCGACCATCCCGGCGTGTCGCGCAGCCGTTTCTTCGACTTCCCGGCGGACGAAGGCTGGAGCCCGCTCGGCGAGCGCCACCGCATCGCGTTTCCGCGCCGGATCCGCCCCCGGCAGATTCTCGAGCGCCTCGCCGAGCGCAGCTGGTCGATCACCTGGCGCATGAGCGACGCGCAGATCGAGCGCGCGGTGGAGGCGCTGCGCCCGGAACTCGTCGCGCGCTTCGGAGACCTCGACGCGGAAGCCGAGGTCGCCGGCGGATTCAGCGTCCAGGGCTGGCTCGCGCCGGAATGAACCGGAGTGAGTAGAATGGCGCAGCGCCCCCGCGCTGCTGGAGAACGCCGATGCCTGACGTCGCTTCCTTCGACCCGCGCAAGCTCGACCCGATCTCGTCCGCGCACTACGAACGCAACGGCTATCCGTTCCGAGAGTGGGCCTGGCTCCGCAAGAACGATCCGGTCTCGATGATCACGCATCCGGGCTACGACCCGTTCTGGGCGATCACGAAGCACGCCGACATCATCGAGCTGTCCAAGCAGCCCAATCTCTTCCTCAACGAGCCGCGCCTTGCGGTCTTCAACAACAGCGTGCCGCCGCCGCCCGAGGCGACGATCCGCCACCTGTTGAACATGGATCCACCGGATCACGGCCAGTACCGCAACGTAGCGGCGAAGCGCTTCACGCCGCGCGCCGTGCAGACCTGGGCGTCCAAGGTGCAGCGCATCACCGACGAAGTGCTCGACGACTGTTCGCAGCGCAACAGCGGCGACTTCGTCCAGGACATCTCCGCGCGCATCACGATCGCGGTGATCGCCGAGATGCTCGGCGTACCCGCGAGCGACCGCGGCCTGCTGTTCCGCTGGACCAACGAGGTGATCGCACCCGAAGATCCCGAGTACCAGACGGGGGGCAATCCCGAGGCGACGCTCGAGAAGGCGCGCATCGAGCTGTTCCAGTACTTCGACGCGATGTCGAAGGACCGCCGGGCAAACCCCAGGGACGACATCGTCAGCGTCGTCGCGAGCGGTGCGGTCGACGGCGCGCCGCTCGGTCCCGTCGAACTGCTCTCCTACTATCTGCTGGTCGTCGTCGCCGGCAACGAGACCACGCGCAACGCGATGACCGGCGGCATGCTCGCGTTCCTCGAGAACCCCGGCGAATGGGAGAAGCTCCAGGCGAACCCGGACCTGCTCGATCTCGCCGTCGAAGAAGTCGTGCGCTGGACGACGCCCGTGATCCAGTTCTGCCGCACCGCCACGCGCGACTACCCACTGCGCGACAAGGTCATCAGGAAGGGCGAGAGCGCCTGCTTGTTCTACCCGTCGGCGAATCGCGACGAGGAAGTCTTCGCGGACGGCGACGTGTTCCGCATCGACCGCGACCCGAACCGCCACCTCGCCTTCGGCGTCGGCGAGCATGTCTGCCTCGGCGCGCACCTCGCGCGCCTCGAACTGCGCTGCGCGTTCGCCGCGCTGCGCGAGCGGCTGCGCTCGGCCGAACTCTCGGGCCCGGTCGAGCGCGCCCGCTCCAGCTTCGTCGGCGGCATCAAACGCGCCCCAATGCGCTGGCAAATCACCGGATCGCTGGGATAGGTGCCGGGCGTCAGGTTATTTCTTGTCAGGTTATTCACCGCGCCCTCGCGCGAATGCCCAACAACTTGACAACGAAATAACTTGACGCCCGGCACCGGTCAGACGTTGAAGCGGAAGTTCACCACGTCGCCGTCCTGGATGACGTACGACTTGCCTTCGACGCGCAGCTTGCCGGCGTCGCGACAGCTGGCTTCCGAGCCGAGTTCGACGAGGTCCTGCCACGCCACCACTTCGGCGCGGATGAAGCCGCGCTCGATGTCGGAATGGATCTTGCCGGCTGCGCGCGGCGCCGGCGTGCCGCGCGGCACGGGCCAAGCGCGGCACTCGTCGGGGCCAGCGGTGAGCATCGAGATCAGGTCGAGCAGCTCGTAGGCGGCGCGGATGAAGCGGTTCTTCGCGGGCTCGCTCAGATCGAGCGAGGCGAGGAAGTCGGCCTGCTCGGACTCCGCCATTTGCGCGATGTCCATTTCGACGGCTCCCGAGAGCACGACGAGCCCCAGCCCGCGAGCGCGCGCCGCCGCGACGACGTCTTCCGCGGGCGGCTTCGAGACGTCGCCCTCGCCGACGTTGAGCACCAGCAGCAGCGGCTTCTGCGTGAGAAATGTGTAGCCCGCGATCGCCTTGCGCTCTTCGGACGAAAGCTCGAGTTCGCGAATCGCCTGTTCCGACTCGAGGGTGTTCTTCAGACGCTCGAGCAGCGGCAGCTCGACCTTGCCGGCCGGATCCTTCGCGAGCTTCTTCATGCGCGACTCGATGATCTCGAGGTCGGCGAGGATCGTCTCGGTCGCGAGTCCGGTGATCTCAGCGAGCGCGTCGGGCGCCTCGCCCGCTGCGTCCGGGAAGGCGCGCACCACCTGGCAGAGCGCGTCGAGCGGGCGCATTGCGTTCAGCACGCCACGGTCCACCCCTTCGCCGTGACCGCCCGCTAGATCGGTGAACGCGATCTCGGCGTAGGTCTTCTTCTTCGGGCTGTACAGCTTCGCGAGCGCATCGACGCGCGCGTCGGGCACCTTCACCACACCGAGTCGCGCCTTGTCGCCCGCGCCGCGCGCCTCGACCGCCAGACCGGTGAGCGCGCCGAACACGGTGCTCTTTCCCGCCCCGGGGTAGCCGACGAGTCCGATCTTCATGCAGCGCGGAACCTAACGTTTCGGCCAGAAGCGGCCCACGCTCTCGAAGCGCTCCCAGAGTCCGGGCAGCGCCCCGATCTCGTGATTCGCGGCGTGGGCGGCCCAGCCCGCGAGGAAGCCGGCGGCGCGCAGCAGATCGGGGCCCGCGCCGAGCTTTTCCGCGAGCTGTCCCGCGACGCGCTCGGCGACGAGCGCGTCGTTCGCGACGCCCATCGCGTCCTGCAGCACGGCGAGACGGCGCGCGTAGCGATTCGCCTGCTTTCCGGGAAACAGGCTCGACGTGAACTCCGCCGCGTAACGCAGCTTCTTCAGCTGGATGCGGAGCTGGTGGCGCCGCTCGGGCGGCGCCGCGGCCAGATTGCGCGCGAACTTGCGCGCCTTGCGGTGCCGACGCTCGAGACGCAGCGCCGCGTAGTCACGCGCCGGTAGGAAGAGCGACGCCGACGCAGCCGAGAGGGGCTGATCGCGCCACGCACCCCGCGCGAGCCAGCGCCGCACTTCGAGCAGCAGCCGCGGGTAGCGACCCGAGCGAAGCGCCTCGCGCACCTGTTCGTAGTGCGCAGCGCGCTGCGTGCGCACCTCATCGTCGAAACGCGCGAGCGCGGCGTCGCCGGCGCGCGCGCAAAGCGCCGGCGCGAGCCATTCGCCGGCGAAGACGTCGAGGTCGCGCGCGGGACCGAGTGCGGCGCCGAGCCAGACGAGCGGTTCGCGCAGCGCCAACTGCTGTCGCGCGGGCAGCACCGGTCCGAAGAACGCCAGCGCCGAACGCAGTCGCCGCAGACCGACACGCAACTGGTGGACGCCTTCGGGATCGACGCCGAGGACGGCCGCGTCTTCGTTGTCGCCGATCTGACGCAGGCAGCCGGAGACTACCGCGACGATCAGCTCTTCGAGCGTCGCGTCGGGCGACACTTCAACAGCGTCGGCCCTGTGCGGCCGGGCGCCGTCGCCGAGCAGGAGTCCGCACGCGCGCTCGGCCGGGTGCGCTGCGGCCGGCCGCAGCGGCAGCGCTTCGAGCAGTTCGAGCGCGAGCTGCGCGGGATAGCCGGGATCGCCGGCGCGCGCCGTGAGCGCGAGGCTGCAGACGGGGACGGGCCCACGCGCCGTGCGCAGCTCGCCCACTTCGAGGGCGAAGCCGATCTCGTTGTCGTCCTCGCGCAACAGGCGGGTCTCGCGGGCGATCTCCATCTCGAAGGCGGGCGCGAGCGGTCGTCCCGCGACGTGGGCGACGACCAGCGCCCGCAGCTCCGAGTCCGGAATGCGCGTGAGGTCGGGCGCGTCGCTCGCGAGCACCGTGTCGACCGGCGCGGGCTGGCCGGCACGTGCGTCGGCCAGTCGCGACGCGGTTTGCACGGCCACACGACCGACGCGTCGCACGCACAGCGTGAGATCGGCGCGCGCGAGCGCAAGGTCGGGCGTGTCGAAGTAGACGGCACGCTCGCGGCTGCGACGCGGGCGTCCCTGCGTCAGCGCAGCGAGCAACGGGTGGCGTCGCAGGCGCGGGATCGCCTCGGCCGCGAGCGTCAGCTCGAGTGCGGCGGAAGGCGGGGTGGGGGGCGGGGCGGCGGCCATGGGACGGTTCCAGTGTGGACTTCTTGCGACCGTTGGGACAGCCCCGGCAGCGAGGTCTGTCCCCCGGATCCACAGCCAGTCCACCAGGAGGACCGTCCCTTTTCTCCCCGAGTTGCGCGCGAATTGCAGGCTAGAATGCCGCGCACGATGGCCGTCGACGCCCCGCCGGAGCTTCCGAGCAAGCGCAACCCGCTGTTCCGCCATCCGTTTCGGCGCAAGACGCTGAAGCCGCGGACCGGGGTCCTCTATGTGTTGGGAGTCGCGGCGCTCCTCGCAGCACGGCCCGAACTTCCGCTCTTCCTTCCCGGACTGGTGTTGGTCGCCGCCGGCCAGTCGCTGCGGCTGTGGGCGACGGGCTACCTGCTCAAGACGGACGAGCTGACGACCGCCGGTCCCTACGCCTACTTACGTCACCCGCTCTACGTGGGATCGCTGCTGATGG
>JAGSPS010000018.1 GCA_018262315.1 Deltaproteobacteria bacterium
TCGTCCGGACAGCACTCGTGCGCGACGTAGAGCATCGCGCGCGCCAGCGCGTCGCAGCGACGGCGCTGGAGCGCGGGCAGGAAGGACACGTCCGGAGGATCGCCGGGGATCGGGGCTTCCGGGCGCCGCGCCCAGACGCGCCAGCCCGACTCGCCTTCCACGCCGTTCGCCCAGGCGGCCCAGCGCTGTACGGCGACGCGCATCACGGCCGCGCGTCTCCGAGCACGAGCGCGCAATTCGATCCGCCGAAACCGAACGAGGTGCTCATCACCGCCACCGGAAGCGGCGCGGCGACGCGCGTGCCGGGCTTCGCGAGTTCGAGCGCGGCGAGTTCGGGATCGGTCGCGCCGTCCCAGCGGTGCGGCGGCACCGCCATCGCGTCGCCATCGCGTCGCGCGAGCAGCATCCAGCAGAAGGCGGCTTCGACTGCGCCCGACGCGCCCAGCAGATGTCCGACGAGCGGTTTGGTCGAAGAGCACGCGAGCCCATGGCCGAAGACGCGCTCCACCGCCTTGCTCTCGACGGCGTCGTTCTGCGGCGTCCCCGTGCCGTGGAGGTTCAGGTATGCGATCGCCTCGGGCGCGAGTCGCGCGTCCGCGAGTGCGGCGCGCATGCAAGACTCCGCGCCGCCGCCGGCCGGATCTGGCGCCGACATGTGGTGCGCGTCGCTCGATTCGCCGGCGCCGAGCAGCTGGATGCCGTCACCGTCACGCGTCACGAGGAACAGGGCTGCGCCTTCACCGAGGGTGAGGCCGTCTCGATTGCGGCTCATAGGATTCGTGATGCCCGTCGCGATTGATTGCAGCGCACCGAAGCCTCGCGCCGTCAGTTGGCAGAGGGAGTCGACGCCGCCTGCGATTACCGCGTCGCAGAGGTCGAGTTCGAGGAGCGCTCGCGCCGAGACCAGCGCCTTCGCGCCCGCCGAGCAGGCGGTCGCGATCGCGTAGTGCGGGCCGCGCACACCGGCGAGCAGCGTGAGGAACTCCGGAAGTCCGCCGTGCTCCATCTGCGCGAGATCGAAATCGGCGGAGAGTCGTCCCGTCTGCGCGCGTTCGCGAAAGGCGCGCTCGGCGGAGGCGATCCCCGAGGTGCTGGTGCCCACCACGACGCCGATGCGGTGATCGCCGAAGCGCCGCCGCGCTGCGTCGACGCCGCCGGCAATTTGTTGGTAGGCGGCGAGCGCAAGTTCGTTGTTGCGACACGCGAGATGTCGCAAGGAAGCGGGGACGGCGGGGAGATCGGCCACGACCGCGCCGAAGCGGCGGACGACTCCAGGCGAGAGATCGTCGCGCTCCACGAAACGGCTCTGGTCGCCTGCCACGAGGCGCGGCCAGGTCTCCTCGATCGAGACGCCGAGCGCGGTCACGACGCCCAACTCGGCCAGCGCGCACGGCGGATGCGGCGCCGAACGCGTCATGAGCGCGGCTCGGTTTCGCAGAGTTCCCCGCGCAGGATCTTGCCCGCCGGCGAGCGCGGCAGCGCTGCGAGGAACTCGAAGCGGCGCGGGATCTTGTAGGCCGCGAGCCGCTCGCGCAGAAAGCTTCGAAGCTCTTCTTCGCGCAGCTCACCCGAACCCGTCGCGACGATCACGGCCTTCATGCGCCCCACGGTTCGAGAGTAGGGAATGGGCACGACGACGACCTCGGCGACACGCGGATGGGACGCGAGGGCAGCCTCGACTTCGAGGGGATTCACCTTGCGACCTGCGACGTCGATCAGGAGCGCCGTTCGCCCCGAGAGCGTGAGTCGGCCGGCGGCGTCGAGGCTGCCGAGATCGCCGGTGAGGAAGAATCCGTCGCGAGTCGGCGCGTCAGGCTCACCCAGGTATTCGCAGAGCATCGACGGCGCCGAGACGGCGACCTGTCCTTCCTGGCCCGCCGGCAGCGGCTGTTCGAGCCGGGGCGAGTTGGGGTCGAGGATGCGGATCGTGACACCGCAGAGCGGACGGCCGACGGAGCCGGGCGCGAATTCGGCATCGTCCGGATCGGAGTAGGTCACGGAGCCGAACTCGGTCGAGCCGTAGAGCTGCCCGATGGCAACGCCGACGCTGCGCCGGAACTCCTCGAACACGCTGCTCGGAAGCGGACTGCCGGCGGAGATCGCCTTGCGCAGCGAGGGCGCCGTGGTGGCGCCGCGCGCGAGCACGTCGAAGAGGAACGGAACCGCGGGGAGGATCGTGACGCCGTCGTCGCGCAAGCTGGCGCGCACCTGCGCGAGGTCGAAGCCGTCGTGCAGCTCGATCCGGCAGCCGGCCATGACGGCAGAGAGGAGACCTTGATCGATGCCGTAGGAGTGGTGGAGCGGGATGGCGAGCAGCATCGCGTCGCCGGGGCCGAGACCGATCGCGCGCGAGCAGCTCTGCCCCACCGCGTCGAGCGCCTCGGCGCGGCGCCGCACGAGCTTCGGCGCGCCCGTGGTGCCCGAACTCAGCAACAGGAGCGAGCCGTTGCTGCCCGGAACTTCGAGATCCCCGGTCACGCGGCGCTGTTGCACCTCGATCGCAGCGAGTGGCATTCGCGCGGGCACGCATTCCGCGAGCGCGTCGAGCACCGCCGCCTCTCCGATGGCCAGCGACGCGCCGGCGCGCGCGGCCAGATCCCGCAGTTGCACCGCTGGCAGCTCCGGCGAAACCGGCATCACCGAACCGTCGCACCAGAGTCCCGCGAGCAGCGTCACGAGCAGCTCGACGCGATTCGTGGCGCTCACGAGCACGACCGGCGCTGCGTGCGCGTCGCGCAGCTGCCGCGCCAGCAGGCCCGAGGCGTCGCGCAGTTCGCGCCACGTGAGCGTGCGACGCGAGCCGCGCTCGCCCGTTTCGCGCACTGCGATCGCGTCGGGCATCGTGCTCGCGTGGTGCAGCAGCCGTTCGAGAAGACGTGTGCTCACGGTTGTTGGCTCAGCGAGCGAGCGCCGGAGCGTCGAGCGCGGCGACGCCCTCCACTTCGAGTAGGAGTTCATCGCGACAGAGATCCGCCACCGCGATCTCGAGTCGCTCGAGTCCGGGGAAGCGACTGGTGAACGCCATCGCGACCGCATCGACGTCGCAGTCGCGCACGACGTACAGGCGCAGCTCGCGAAACCGGGAAAGCGCCGCCTTCGACTCCGCCGCCTCGCCGCTGTCGCGCATGGCCCCATCCGAGAGCACGGCGGAGAGCGTCGCCAGGTTCGCGCAGGTCTCGCGGATCTGGGCGTGCACGTCGTGGGGGTGTCGCGAGTTCTCGCCGACGACGCTCGAAGTGCCCGAAACCAGTGCGCAGCGTTCCCTCTGCTCCGGGAACGGGACGGGTAACGCCATGGCGCGCGAGAAACAGGGCGGAAGCGACCCCCAGCGCTGCGAGTAGCGGTAGGCCGGAACCTGGCGCGGGTTCTCGACGGCGACGCCCGGAGCGCGACCGGCCAGCAAGTCGATCACGAGCGACGGTTCCGTGTGTCCGACCGCGGAGGCTGCTGGGACCCGGCCGGGGAGCGCCTCGCCGAACCAGTCGCGATAGCCCTCGCAGCGTCCCGCGTTGAAGACTTGATAGCGGTTGGCGCCGAGCGTCGCGGGCTTGCGGATCTCGGGTACGTAGTTCCAGAAGCGCCACGGGAAGAGCGCCCGCTCGCGGAGCAGCCGTCCGATGCGCGTGTACGCCTCGCGGACCGCCAGGCGAAGCGCGTCGTCGCCGAGATCTGCCGCGGGAACGACGGCCCGCAGGATCGCGAAGCCGGGGGCCTCGGCGATTTCGAGCGAGTGCCGGTTGCCCGACGGCACGGGTTCGGCGCAAAGATCCGCCGACAGCGCTTCCAGCCATGCCGGTCGTTGCGGGAGTTGGACCCGCAGTACCGCCGGCGTGTGGGTCTGTTCCTGGCGAGCGGCTTTCACGGCTGCGGACTCTCGTCCTGCGCCAATCTTTCGAGGATCGCCTCCGGCGTCCGCAGCAGGAGTCGGCCGCCGGGGTCCGTCGTCACGAGGATCGTGTGGGCGCGCGCCGCGCGCTGTCCCTGCGTGAGATTCATGATCTCGTACTCTACGTGGAGTCGGTGCTTCGTGTCGCGCAGCCAGGCGGAGACGCGGATCCGATCGCCGTAGCGGAGCGGTGCGACGTGCCGGCAGCGGCTCTCGACCAACAACATGCCGAAGCCGAGTTCGAGCAGGTCGCTCGCATCGAGCCGCCGCGCGCGCAGCAGGCGGATGCGCGCGTGCTCGAGATACTCGTAGTAGCGGCCATGCCAGACGATGCCCAGCGCATCGACGTGGTAGAGCGGTACCTCGAGCTCGACCGCGATCTCATGCGCCCGGCGCGACGATCGCGCCGCGTCGCCCGCTTCGCGGGCAACTTCGTCGACCTCGAAATCGGAGAAGCTCATCGGCCTCGTTCCCAGGTTGCCGCCCGCCGTGGCGCGGGGCGCGCTCATTCTAGCCACGGCGGGCAGGCCCACACGGGCCCCGAATCCTCGAGCCGTGCGGACCTCGATTCCATGTAGACTGCGAGCCAGGCATGCGGATCGCATTCGTCTCCGGCAACCGCGAGAAGCTCCCGGACGCGGTCGTCCCGCTCGGTCTGCTCTACGTGATGGCAGCGACGCCTGCGCGACACGAGCGGATCCTCGTCGACCTGTGCTTCGAGCGCGACCCGCAGGCGGCGCTCGGCGAGCGGATCGCCGCCTTCGCTCCCGATCTCGTCGCCATCGGGATGCGCAACATCCAGAGCAACGACTACTCGGGCACCGCGGATCACGTCGAGTCCTACCGGCGCATCATCGAGGTCGCACGCGCTGCGAGTCCCGCGCCGATCGTCGTCGGCGGGTCCGGCTTCAGCGTGATGCCGGGCGAACTGATGGAGCGCCTGCACCCGGATTTCGGCATCGCGGGCGAAGCCGAGCTGGCCTTTCCGCAACTGGTCGAGGCGATCGAGGCTCGGACGCGCGCGTTCGCGGCGGTCGGCAACCTTCATTGGTTCGAAGGCGAGCAGCTGCGCAGCAGCGACCCGGCTCCGGCCTTTCTCGACATGAACACGCTGCCCGTTCCGGACCGCTCGCTCGCCGATCCGCGCTACTACGAGCGCCACGCAATCGAATCGATCCAGACCAAGCGCGGCTGCCCGCTGCGCTGCGACTACTGCACCTATCCCCTGATCGAAGGCCGCGTCGGGCGGGCGCGCCAGCCGGCATCGGTCGTCGACGAGATGTTCCAAGCGCTCGAGCTGCACCCGGCGACGAAGCACTTCTTCATTGTCGACTCGGTCTTCAACCTGCCGAAGAGCCACGCCAAAGCCGTGTGCCGCGAGCTGATCGCGCGCGGCTGGACGACGCCCTGGACCTGCTACGCGAATCCGCTGGGTTTCGACCGCGAATTCGCGGAACTCGCGCGGGCCGCGGGCTGCGCGGGCATGGAGATCGGCTCCGATTCGGGCTGCGACGAGGTGCTCGCGCGGCTGCGCAAGGGTTTCACGACGGTGCAGATCCGTGCCCTGCACGAGCTGTGCAAGGAGTCTGGAATCCCCGACTGCCACACCTTCATCCTGGGCACGCGCGGCGAGACGCTCGACGACGTGCGACGCACGCTCGCGTTCGCCGAAGATCTCGCGCCCTGGAGCGCGATCTTCATGATGTGGGTGGACGATCGCGAGGCGGTCGACCCGCTGTTGCGCGCCCAGCATGAGAGCCAGCGCGCGCGCATCGCCGAGATCCTGCTCCGCTACCAGGAGGGCCACCCCAACTGGAGCATCCCGCCGCTGCGCGTAAACTTCGACGAAAAGCTCTTCCGCCGGCTGCGCCGTCGTGGCATGCACGGACCGCTGTGGCAACACATGCTGCCGCCTCTTGCCGCTCCGACACGAGAGACGGTCGCCCGCTAGGCTTCGCCACCGGCATCACGAGGTCGTAGCCACGCCATGCGTGTGGGAGCGCGGCGCTTGCATGCATCGGTCACAGATGGCTGGCGAGCAGTCGTCGTCAGGTTCCCCGGACGATCGTGCAGTACTCGCCCACGATATTCAGGAAGTTCCTTGCGGAGTGATCGACGACGGAAACCTCGGTAATCCCCCCGTTGGCTTTTGCAGCCCTGACGCTCGCGTCACCCCGGGCGAGCAGACCTAGAAGGGTTTCCATGCAGGCTCTCCCCTCTTTTTGACCCGCCTTGTCGTCCCCTTGTGCGAACTCGCCCCATTTGACCTTGCTACCCAACACGCCCATCACGGGTGCCTGGACGATCATGCATCCGCTAAGGCTCATGACGCCAACCAAGGCTGCGCTCACGGCCAGCACTCTTGTCATATGACCTCCTTGTCCGTCGCGACGGACATGCTCGTATATCTCTTGCCGGTGATCCCGGTCAAGGAATTCGGGCCCACAGGCTTGCGCTTTTTCCACTCCCTGTCTCGCCAGGCCGCACTGGCGTCCAGCCCCCGGATCACGGCCTTCGCCCGGTCGCGTCTGCCTTCCGGCAGACGAGCAGGATCTCGTCGACCTTCCCGGTGTCGATCATGCCGGGAGCGAGCGCGAGCTTCCGCTGGAAGCGCACAACCAGCGGCATCATCACGTGGTTGTACCACCACATCGCCTTCTCGCGCCGATGCGTGAGAAACCACATTCCCAGATCGAGCAGGCGCGACGATTGCGGCTGCATCCCGTAGACGGCACTCCGTTCCACCGAGAAGCCGTGCTCTGCGAGCTTCGCAGCCAACCGCTCCGGATCGTAGCGGCGCCGGTGTCCCACGAAGTCGTCGAACGCCGTCCAACGCGACTGGTGGAGCGGGACCGAGAGGAGAAGCGTTGCGCCCTGCGCGGCAACACGAGACAGCTCCGACAGCGCGCCATCTTCGTCGTCGACATGCTCGACGATGTCGAGGGCGCAAACGAGATCGAAGCTGCCGTCGGGAAACGGAATCGACGTCACGAGGCCCAGCACGGCGCTCGCTCCACGCTCGCGCAGTCTCGCAAGCGCCGGCGCGCTGCGGTCGACGAAGTGCGTCCCCTCGATCGGTAGGCGCGGTCTCAGCCCCGGCGCGACCTCGAGTCGGTGCTGCGACTGCGCGACGAGGCAGCGCACGAGCGGCCAGGTGTTGAAACGCTCGGGTTCGACCAGATGCGCGTCCGTCCACAGCGCGTCGTAGAACTGGCGATTCACGTCGCGACGCTCTTGATCAGTATGTGTCGGCGTCGCCGTCGGGTTCATCGCGCCAGCTGCAGCAGCTCGGATACGCTCACGCACTGCAGCCCCTTCTCGCTCAAGCCTTGCAGAATCAACGGCGTGGCCTGCGCGCAGGCAGGCCGATGCCGCCCAGGCAGGTCGTGTCCGTCATGCATCAGCACGATGTCGCCCGGACGGATTCGCTGCAGCACGCGTTGCGCGATCCGCTTGGGATCAGCGGTGCGCGTGTCGCGGCTGTGCAGCGACCAGGCCACCAGGGTCAGCTGCTGCTGGTAGGCGGCCCGTGCCAGTGGCGGACTCTTGAGTCCGATCGGCGGGCGATACAACGGCTTTACCTGGCTCCCGGTCACCCCCGCGATGGCCTGCGCGCCACGCTCGATCTCCCGGGCCTGTTCGCCCGCGCCGAAGAAGTTCTGCCAGCGCGAATGCCGCCAGGAGTGATTGCCGAGCTCGTGGCCTTCCACGACGATGCGCCGTGCCAGCTGTGGATGTGCCACCAGCAATTGGCCGATCGTGAAGAAAGTCGCGTGCGCGCCGTGCTTCGCCAGCGCGTCCAGCACGGCCGGTGTCACCTCGGGGTCGGGGCCGTCGTCGAAGCTCAGCGCCACGCGCTCGCCATCGCGCGGGCCATGGGTCACGGTCGGATAGAAGACGCTGGAACCCGGTCGCGCGATGCCGTCGGCGAGCAGCGCGAAGAACAGGCCGGTGGGCAAGCCCAGGCTCAGCGCCGAGAATCCGACCGTGCCGATGGCGCCGGCGGTGGCCGCGCCGTATGCGAGGACCAGTAAGTTGGCGCGCGAGAGCATCGGCAGCGCCCCGCGCTCCGCCACGCCGGTCGATGCATTCCGGCGACTCAAAGCCGCCTCCGCCGCGCAGCGCGCCTTCGCAGGAGCCCCGGCGCGCGCGCGAGCATGCCGAGCGTGAGTCGCGTGTAGAGCCACGCGAGCCGAACGTCGTCCCAGATCACGTCGAAGTGCGAGACTCCCAAAGGGTCGTAGCGCACCCGGGTGGCCACGTTCACGACGGGCACCCCCAGCCAGACGAGGCGCACCGCCAGCTCGGGCTCGAAATCCATGTGCCGACCCATCGGCACGTGGTCCAGGAGGCGCAGCACAGGCGCAAGGGGCACGCAGCGGAAGCCGCACAGCGGGTCGCGCACCTCGAGCGAGAGCGTCGCGAGCCACACCATGCCCACCGAGAGCTTCCGACCGTACAGGCGGCTTCGCGGTGCTTCATCGCCGAAGATGGGCTGGCCGAGTACGAGCGCGTCGGGTCTTGCCTGGGCCGCGGCGAGGAAGTGCCGCACGTCGGCGGACTCGTGTTGGGCGTCGGCGTCGAGCTGGACCACGTGCGTGAAGCCACGCTCGGCGGCGGCGCGGTAGCCCGTCACGAGCGCCGCACCCTTGCCCTGGTTCACCGCGTGGTGGCGGACCTCGACCCAGTCGAAGTCCTTGACGATGCGGTCGAGCGTCGCCCGCGTGGCGGGGCCGCTTCCGTCGTTCACGATCACGAGCGGGAGATCCGCGTACGCGAGGGACTCGACCACGCGGCGGATGGTCGAGCCGTGCTCATAGATGGGGATGAGGAGGCAGGGGTTCACGCGACGTCTCCCGGACCGATCGGCGCACGCCTCGCCGCGCGATGCGATCGATGAACCATGGACCTCCCTCCAACCGGGGCGGTATCGATCGTATCAGGACCGGACACCGCGCACGACGGACTCGTCGGCGGACCCGATCAGTGGGGACACGTCAGCTCGACGCGTGAGAGCGTCGTCACTTCGAGGCGGTAGTCCCAGTGCGGGGCGTCGATGGTCGCGGTGCGCGGTGGCTCGCTTCGCGTCGCTCCGTCCGGGTAGCCGACTACGATGCGCGACTGTGCGCCGCCCTGCTCGGTCGTGAAGCTGCGCTCGACCAGGCGGCCGCCCGCCCACGCCTCCTCGATCGATTCGCCGCCATATTCCAGCTGGCGGCGCCCTTCGGTGAGAGCGGGATCCCCGATCGGAACGAAGAAAGTGCGCTGCACGTCGTGCAACACGTACTCGGGCGGGAACGTCCACATGCCCGGCAGCTTCGACTCGATCTCGACGTTGCGATCGCGCTGGCGGATCACGACCGCGGGCGTGCCGAACGGCGTGAGCAGCAGCACGGTGAGTTCTCCGCACACCATCTGCACCACTGCGTCGGCCTGACCCTCGCGATGCTGCCAATGGAAGCTCAGCCGCTGCTGCATCAGGAATTCGCCCGGGATCTCGGCGGTGGAGACGAGCGGCGTGAGGCTCGCGCCGGTGGATGGCGCGGGCCGCGTCGTCGAGCACGCCGGCACGACGGCGAGCGCGATCGTGACGACCATCGCAGTGAAACGCCTGTTCATCGCAGTCGCGCGGCCAGTGCGCCTATTCCTTCCCGGCCAGCTTCACGACACGGCCGACCGCAGTGGCGATCAGCAGCGAGGCTCCGACGACCAGGACGACGAGTGTCGACACCTTCATGATTTCTCCTCGGTGCTGGACTCTCGCGCAGCGCCCGTACGCAGGATTCGGAAGCAGAGCGCGAGCGCAGGACTCAGCGCGACTCCAATTCCGGTTGCAACGCCGAGTGCGCGGAGCGCGGGAAACGACGAGAGCGATAGCAGCCCGAACGAGAAAAGCGTGGTGAGCGCGGCGAGGCTCACGCTCAGCAGCGAGGACGCGTCCGCCAGCTCGTCGCCATCCGACTCGACGAGGAAGATGCCGTAGTCGGCGGCCAGGCTGAGAATGAGCAGCAGACCGAGCAGATGGATCAGGTTCAGCGGAGTTCCCGATGCGGCGATCAAGGCAGCCGTGGCGAGCGCTCCCAGAATCGCCGGCCCGCCCGCCGCCAGCGCCCGGTCGATGCGCCGGTAGCGCAGCAACAGCAGCGCCATCATCGCGACCGAGCCCAGTCCGACCAGCCACAGACTTCGCGTCCGATGGCGCGAGTAGATCGTTCGAACGAACGATTCGTTGTCGAAGTAGCGGACGCCCGGGAGCCCGCCCAGCGCCGCGACGACGGCGTCCGGATCACGCACCCCGCGCAGCAGCGTCAGCAGCGCGATCTTGCCCTCCGCCTCCACGCGGAACGGTGCGATCGCTTCGCCGAGGGGCGACGCCACGATCTCGGCCATCAGAAGCGGCTGCGGCTGCGCGCCGTGCAGTGCCTCCGCGAACGGTGCGAACGCCTCGCGGCGAAAGCCTTCCGATGCGAGCACGGCGAGCATGTCCTCGGCGAGATTCGGACGCGCCGCCAGGGCAGCCCAGTTGCGCTCCTGCAAGTCGCGCGACCAGAGCAGCGCGTGCGGCGAGCGAAACTCGTCGAGGGCGCCTGCGGCACGAGCGGCCCCGAGACGTTCGTGGACGGCGTCGTTCGCGCGCAGCGCGGCTTCGTCGTCGTCGCCCACGGCGATCACCATGCGACCCGCGTCCACCTGGGAAACCGCGTCGCTGAGCGCCTGGCTCTCGCGCACCCATTCCGACTCGAGCGGCATGTTGAGCGCGAAGACGTCGTCGTCCCAGCGCAGCTGCGGCAGACCCACGGCGCAGAGGAGGAGGATCGCGACGACGAAGGCACGCGCCGCTCTGCGCCGGCGCGGCGAGGTCGCGGCGATCCGGGTGAGCGTTTCCGCGAGACGCTCCAGCGGGCGGGTGGAACCGAGATCGCGCGGCACGAGTTCGGGCAGCAGCACGACCGTCGCGACCAGCGCCGCCAGCACGCCCAACGAGGCAAAGACGCCTATCTCGCGCACGCCCGGGAGGTCCGACGATGCGATCCCGAGGAAGCCGGCCACCGTCGTCAGCGCCGCGAGTCCGAGCGCGGGGGTGATGCTGCGCAGCACCGCGTGGCTGCTCTCGCCCTTTCGACGTAGCGCGTAGTGGCTCACGAAGTGGATCGGGTAGTCGATGCAGACGCCGATCAGCGTCGAGCCGAAGGCGACCGTCAGCGCGTGCAAACCCCCAAACAGGGCGAGCGTTGCTGCGGTCGCCGTGAGGAGACCGACGGCGAGCGGGATCAACGTGAGCAGCAGCGCGCTGAGCGATCGGTAGATCCAGAGAAAGGACGCGACGAGCGCCACCATCGAGAGCGCCGAGATCCACGTGGCGTCGCGCTTCGCGGCGCGCTCCGACGCGACGGCGAAGCGGTGCACGCCGCTCTGCTCGAGTCGCAGCGCGCCCCCGTGACTGCCGTTCAGCGCGTCGAAGCTGCTCGCGACGAAGTCGAGCAGGGGAGCCTGGTGCGCGGAATCGAATGCCGAGTGGATCGTCGTGAGGAACAGGATGGCGCGCGGCGGATCGCCGGCGACGAAGCCGCCCTTCACCACCCGCATGCTCCCGCGCGCCGCTTCGAGGCGTCGGAGTTGGCCCGGAAAGGCGAGCAGCGGATCCGCGGCCGCGATCTCCTTGATGAGCGGACCTTGCGGCAGCGCGAGTTCGCCGCGCAGCCGGCGCGCCGCGTCGACGAGACCGTCGCGTGAGAGTTTCTCTGGCAGCTCCGCCTCGGGCCGCGAAGAAAGGAACAGCAGGCGCCTCGGGAAGTAGAGATCGAACACGGCGTTCGCAGCCGAGGGATTGGGGCCTGCCCGCAGCGCGGCGACTTCCGGGTGGGCCGCGAGTTCGCGCGCCCACTCGGCAGCCGCTGCGACGGCGGTCGCTTCTTCCGGAGCTGCGACGCCCAGGATCAGCGTTCGCGTGCGCTCGGAGTCCGCGAGACGCAGCGCAATCGCCGCCAGCTCGCGCTCTTCCAGGGTCGAGAGGAAGTGGGTGATGTCGGTGGACACGTGCCCGTGACGCCACGCGTACGCGCCCAGGACGGCGACCCAGACGGCGGCGGCGCACAGGAAGACGAGCGGCCTAATCCTCACGGCGGAATGCGGAACAGCGCGTCGAGTTCGGGTTCGCTGAAGCGCCGATTGCGGTCGACGTCGGTGAAGCGAGTCACCGTGCTGTCCCCGTCCGCCTCGACGACGCGCAGCTCGAGCAGGATCGCGTCGCGCCCCGCAACCTGGATCGAGCGGATCATGCCCGCGAGCTGCTCGTCTCGCGGCAGCAGTTGGATCTGCCAGTCGCGCTGCGAGTCGTTCGCGCGGAACTCGATCGCATAGAGTTCGCGGAGTCTCGCGATGTCACCCGCGAGGACGAGGCGGAAGGCATCCACGAACGATCGCAGGACGGGCTGCGCCGCGAGGTCGAGGGTGTGGCGCTCACCAGCCGTGCCCATCACCAACTCGTCGTCGCGCACGAGGAGCGTCGAGGGAGCGGGTCGCTCCACGTGTCGCGCGATGCGATCGGGTGGCGCAAAGTAGAGCACGCCCTCGCTCACCAGCGGGACTTGCAGGAGCGAGATGTGCTTCTCCTCGCGAAAGCGGGCCGAGAGGCCCGGCATTGCGGCGAAGCCGCGGACCAGCGCTTCGAGGTCGATCGCGTCGCTTGCAGCGGCCGGGTCGATCGACAGCAGGAGGGCCGACGACATTGCGAGCAGGCGGAAGATCGGGCTCTCGAGCATGGTCCCCGAACGCGCCGAGCTGGCGGGAAGGCGCGGATTTACAGCGAGATTCGCGTAGTGGTAGTGTGGCCGGACCGATCCGCGGATTGCAACCCCGGTGAGTAGCGGAGGCGAGGCCCTGGTGGCGTTGAGCGCAGGCAGCGAACCCATCCTCGTCGCTCGGCCGCGCTGGATCCGCGATCGATTGCGCATCCGCGCACGCATCGAGCACCTGCTGCGACAGCTCGGAACCGGGTTTCTCTTCGTCACCTTCGGAGTCGGCGCACTCGTCATCGCGGGGGTCGTGTTTCCCTTCGTGGCCTGGCGATCAGCGCCCGGCGAGGCGCGCGAACGCGTTGCCCAGCGGCTGATCCAGCGCGCCTTCGCGTTCTTCGTCCACCTCGGAACGGCGCTCCATCTCTTCGAGGTGCGCGAGACCGGCACCGACCGCCTCGCCCACGGCCCGTCGTTGGTGGTCGCCAATCACCCGACGTTGCTCGACGCCGTTTTCGTGATCTCGCGCATGCCCCAGGCGGACTGCATCGTGAAGAGCGATGCATGGCGGAACCCGTTCCTCCGGCACGTCGTTCGCATCTCGGGCTATATCCCGAATGGCGAAGGGCCGCAGGTCGTGAATACCTGCGTGGAACGCCTTCGCGCGGGCCGTTCGGTGGTCTTGTTTCCGGAGGGGTCGCGTTCGCCCGAGCAGGGGCTGCGTCCGTTCAAGCGGGGCGCTGCGCACATCGCCCTTCGCAGTGGTTGCCTGATCACGCCCGTCTTCCTCACCTGCACGCCACCGGCGCTCAAGAAGGGCCAGCCCTGGTGGGCGGTTCCGGATCGCAAGCTCATCATCACCATGGACGTGGAGAGCCCCGTCGTCGCGCGGGATCTCCTCCCGGCTGGCGAGGCGATCTCGACCTCGCGCGCCGTACGCAGCATCACGGCCGCGCTCTACGAATCTTTCGACGCGAAGAGACTCGATGCAGGCGCTTGAGCAGCTGGAAGCGGAGATCAAGGAGCTGATCGTCGAGGCGCTCGTGCTCGAAGATCTGATTCCCGCGGACATCGTCAGCGAAGAGCCCCTCTTCGTCGAGGGTCTGGGACTCGACTCGATCGACGCGCTCGAGATCGCGGTCGTGCTGGAGCAGCGCTACGGCGTCGTCGTGGATGACGACGCCGAGGCGAACCGCGAGCGCTTCGCGTCCGTGCGAAGCCTCGCCCACTTCGTCGCCAAGGGCCGCACCCGATGAGCGCTTCGCCATGTCCGCACTCCCGGTGCCGATGACGAAAGAGGAGATCTTCGCAGGTCTCGACGGGAACGAAGAGGAGCCGAGGTCGATCCGCGTGGTGCACGACATCGTGGATCTCGTGCATCGGAAGCTGTCGGAGATCCGAGTCCCCTGAGCCCATGGTGATCTTGCGCGCGGTCCTGGTCCTGGCGTATCCGCTGCTGGTCTACGCCGCGCTGCAGCGCTCGTCGCCCCGCGCGATCGCGCTCTGCGCGCTCGCGCTGCTCGCGGCGCGAGCGCTGCTGATGGGGGGCGAGAAGGGTCTCGACTACGCGCGCATCTGGGCCGCGCCGGCGCTTGGCCTCGCGATCGTCTTCGCAATCTCCGCGATCTGGAACGACTCGCTCAGCCTGCTCGCCGCGCCGGCGTTCGGAAGCCTCGCCCTGCTCGCGACCTTCGGGCGTTCGCTGCGCGAGCGCGAGTCGATCGTGGAAGCGATCGCACGGGTCCAGCTCGGGTCCCTCACGGCGGACGAGGCCCGCTACTGCCGCCGAGTCACCTGGATCTGGTGCGCGTTCTTTCTCGTGAACGGCGCCGTCGCACTTGGACTGGCGTGCTGGGGGACGATCGAAGTCTGGGCGTTGTACACGGGGTTCGTGGCGTACCTGCTGGTCGGGATGCTCTTCTCCGCGGAGTACGTCTACCGGCAGTGGCGCTTTCGGCGCTATCTCGGAGCGCCCACCGACGTCATCTTCCGCCGGCTCTTCCCGCCGCGCATCGAGTAGGCGAGGCTCTGGCGCCGGACGCGGGGAGGTTGGTGTGCGCGGCGCTTTGCGACCGCAACTGGAGCCCGAGTTCCTGGCCGAGCGCCGGGGCGACTCGCACCACGAGTTCGACTTGCGCGTGCCCGAGCACCTGGCCGTCTGGCCGGGACACTTTCCCGAGTTCTTCGTCGTGCCCGGCGTACTCCAGGTAGATTGGGTGCTGCGAATCGCGAGCGATCGCCTCGGGCTCGCCGGCGCTCCGCGGCGCATCGAAGCGCTCAAGTTCAAGACGCCCTTGCGCCCGCAGCAACTCTTCACCCTCAGTCTCGACGTCGCAGCGGACGGCTGCGTGCTCGACTTCGAGATGGCGGGGCCGGGCAAGGTGTTCTCGACGGGCCGATTCCGCCTGGATCGGGAGCCGCGGTGAACCCGTGCGTGCTCGTCTCCATCTACGATCACGCCTCGACCATCGAAGGCGCGATCGACGACACGCAATCGCGCGCCTGGTCTCGGCAGGCGCTCCCGTGATCAACGTCCCGGCGCACGTGCGCTACGAAGCCGACGGGTTCTCGCACTTCGACCTGTTGCGCGATGGCCTGCGGAGGCTCCGGACGAATCCGCGATTCGTGCGGAGCATGCTGTCGCGCCTGCCCGGTTTGCTCGCGCGTCGGTTCGGAGCGGGCGCGTGACGCGTCGCGACGCATGGTACGAGCACGACGAACGCGGCTCCGCCTCCGCGGTGCGCGCGGGCGCATGGCTGTATCGACGTTTCGGGCAACGCATGGCGCGCGTCCTGGTGGTTCCGATCGTGGCCTACTTCTACGCAACGGGGTCGGCGGCGCGCCGGGCCTCGCTCGACTACCTGCGCCGCGTCTACCAGAATCCGGACGGAGCGCGGGTGCTCGCTGGTCCGCCGCGCCAGCGCCACGTGTTCCTCCACTTTCTGGCCTTCGGCACCTCGATCGTGGACCGGATGGGATTCTGGCTCGGAACGCGCTCCGACTACGCGCTCGCCGTGACGGGCGAAGACCATCTGGATCGCGTTGCGCGCGACGGGCGCGGGGCGCTGGTGCTCGGATCCCACCTCGGCAGCTTCGACGCAATGCGTCTGTTGGCGACGGGCTCGCGGGTCACCGTCAACATCCTCATGTACACGCAGCACGCCGCCCGCATCAACGCGCTCTTCGATCGACTCGGCGCGCTCGCCAGGGAGAGCCTGACGCGCGTGCGGGTCATCCCTGTGCGCACGGATTCGTTCGACCACGTACTCGCCGCGCGCGCCTGCGTGGAGCGCGGCGAGGTCGTCGCGATCCTGGCTGATCGGAGCCCTCCGAGCGGCGTCCAGCGCGACTGCAGCGTTGCCTTTCTCGGCGGGCGCGCTGCGATCCCGCAAGGACCGTTCCGGCTCGCTGCCGCGCTCGCCTGTCCGGTGTTGTTCATGGTCGCGCTGCGGACCGGCGACCGCGCCTACTCGATCGACGTGGAACTGCTCTCGGACCGCATCGAGCTGCCCCGCAAGGGACGCGAGCAAGCGCTCGCCAGCTACTGTCAGCGCTACGCCGATCGACTCGCGCGCCACTGCCTGCGAGCGCCCTATCAGTGGTTCAACTTCTACGACTTCTTTCGCGATGGAGTCGAAACACCGCGTGAGTGAATTTCCGCCGGTCCGCGAGCTGGTGCCGCACGCCGGCCCGATGGTTCTCCTCGACGAGGTGCTCGCGCACGACGAGCTGGCGACGACCTGCGCCGTCGCGATTGTCGCGCAGGAGCTGTTCCGCGAACCGGACGGCAGCGTTCCCGTCTGGATCGGCATCGAGTACATGGCGCAGTGCATCGCCGTCCATGCCGGACTCGTGCAGCGCGCGACCGGCAACCGCGAACCGCAACGCGGCTTCCTGGTGGGAGCCAGGGCACTGCGTTTCCATGTCGATCGATTCCCAGCCGACCAGCGTCTCCTCGCGACGGTACGGCGTCGGTGGGCGGGAGGCACGACCCTGGTCTCCTTCGACTGCGAGCTGCGGGATGCCGACGGCGGCAGCCTGCTTGCAGAAGGTCGGCTCAACTGCTTCGTTCCGCGCGCGGGCACCGGATAGGAACGAACCATGAAGCGTCGCGTGTTGGTGACGGGCGGAAGTCGGGGCATCGGCGCGGCGATCGCCGCGCGACTCGCCCGCGACGGCTTCGCGATCGCCGTGAACTACCGCGAGCGCGCCGACGCCGCGCAGGCGACGGTCGCGGCGATCCGCGAGCACGGCGGAGAAGCGAGCGCGCTCTGCTTCGACGTCGCGGATCGAGAGGCCTGCGCCCGCGAGCTCGCGCGCGACCTCGAGTCCGGCGGCCCCTACTACGGCGTCGTGTGCAATGCGGGAACGCATGCGGACGCACCGTTCCCGGGCATGAGCGGGGACGCCTGGGACCGCGTGCTGACGACCAACCTGGACGGCTTCTACAACGTCCTGCACCCGCTCGTCATGCCGATGATTCGCGCGCGCCAGGGTGGGAGGATCGTGACGATCTCGTCGGTCTCGGGCCTGGCGGGCAATCGCGGGCAGACCAACTACAGCGCATCGAAGGCCGGCCTGATCGCCGCGACGCGCTCGCTCGCGCTGGAGCTGGCCAAGCGCGGCATCACGGCGAACAGTGCTCGCCGGCGCGCCGATCGAAGAGCTCACGAAGCTGATTCCGATGCGCCGCATCGGGCAATCGCACGAGGTCGCGGCGGCCGTCGCGTTCCTGTGTTCCGACGAGGCTTCCTACATCACCGGGCAGGTGCTGGGCGTGAACGGGGGCCTGGCGTGAACCCCAGGGTGGTCGCGTTCGGGGGAATGGCGCTCTACTGCGTCGCCTCGACGGTGCCCGGCGAAGCGGGATCGGAATCGACCCGCACTTCGAGGTCGGTTTCGACCTCGACCTCGTAGAGTTCGTCCGACGGTCCCGCGCCGATTGGCGAGTCGTCCCACCAATTGCCCTCGCCGTCGCTCTGCACGTA
>JAGSPS010000183.1 GCA_018262315.1 Deltaproteobacteria bacterium
AGTCCTCCCAGGCCTTCAGCACGCGCACGCGATCTTCGAGCTCGAGCTTCGAGAAACGCCGCAGCCAGAGCGGGGGCAGCAGAAACGGGGAGAGCTCGAGGCCGCGCAGCAACCAGCGGAAGGCGCCGAGCCCTCCCGCGGCGCGCACGTAGCCCTCGACCGCGCCCGCGACGGAGGGGCCGGCCGTCTCGACCGTCAGCGCCGAGCCGGGCGGCGCGAGCGCTTCGAGCACGGCGCGCAAGATCCGCGCATCGACACGCGAGAGTGCAGCGCCGCCGCTGCGTCGCGCGTCCGGCGCGTACGCCGCGAGGCGCGGCGCCGCCAGCCAGATCATTGCCACGCCGAGCGCGATCGCGCCGTCCACTACGAAGTTTGCGAGGTAGGGGAAGGAGGGGGAAACCGTGCGGTAGGAGAGCAGGGCCACCAGCGACGAGCAGGCCTTGCCCGCCACGAGCAGCGCGAGATACGGGCGTGCGCGCGAGAGATCGCGCTGCGCCAGCAGGGCGAGCAGCGTCACGAGCAGCATGTAGGCCACCGAGAGCGCGAGCCACAGCCGCGCCCCGGTGGCGGGCGTCGCGGGGAACTCGCCGAAGTACGCGCCCGTGGCGTCGAGCGAAGCGAGCGTCGCGTCGGGCGCCAGCAGGAACTGCGTTCCCACGACGGCGAAGGAGATTGCGAGCACGCGAAGCGTGAGGATGGCGAGGCGGTCCGGGCGCACGGTTTCCCCCGTTGCGGGCGGCGACCCCGCGCTGCGACGAGCACCGTTGCAGCAGGCCGCGTCGATGGTTATGACCGCGATCATCTCACAACGGACGGCGTTCGCGAAGTGCTACGACTCGCGCACGCCCTCCGGCGCGGCGGGCGGCCAGGCACGCCGGCCTCCCACCCACGTGCTCGCGACGCGGCTGCCCTCGGCAAACGGATCGCCGCTGCAGACGACGAGATCCGCGGCGGCGCCGGCGACGAGCGTTCCCTCGCCGGCGAATCCCACGGCCGCCGCTCCGCCTGCCGTCGCGGCGTGTAGCGCCTCGCCCGGCGTGATCGCCTCGGCCGCAGCCAGCCGCTCGCCGTCCGGGAGCCGCCGGCTGACCGCGTGCCGGAGATTGTGGAGCGGATCGAGCGGGCCGCAGGGATGATCGGAGCTGATCGCGATCGCGACACCGCCGCGCAGCAACGAACCGAGTGGCACCGGGCGCAGTCCGACGTCGAGGCCGAGCGCCCGCATTGCCGGGCCGTGGGTCGGGATGAAACCGGGTTGTGTGGATACGATCACGCCGCAGGCGGCGAGCAGCGCGATCTCTTCCGGGCGCGCGAGCAGCACATGCTCGATGGTGGCGTGGGGCGTCCGCACGGCGGCGAGGGTGCGCGCAGCCTGCGCGACCGCGGCGTTCCCGATCGCGTGCAGGCGCGGAACGAAACCCGCCCCGGCGAAGGCGCCCACGCGCGCGCGGAGCGCCGGCTCGTCGAAGCGCTCCCACGCCATGTGGAGGTGCAGGCCGTCGAGGCGCGTGCGCTGCGCGGCGAGCATCGCGAGCGGCGCTACGTCGCGCTCGACCAGCGCCGCCTGCAGCGCGCGGCCGAGCGAGGCGAGCACCGCGCCGGGCGGCAGGCAGAGCGCGCAGCGCGTTGCGCCGTCGAGGAAGAACTTGACGCTCGCGGGCGCCTCGCCGTACGGGCCCGGCGGCAGCGTCCGCGGATCGTCCGGCGGCTCCAGGAAGCCGACGCTCGCACTCGCGGACCACGAAAGGCGAAGCGGCGTGCGCGCCGCCAGCGCCGCCAGACGCGCGTGCACCTCCGGCGGCACGCCCGGCTCGTGCACCCGCGTGATGCCGAGACGCAGGTGCGCCTGCGCCTCGCGGTCGAGCAGGCCGTCCACACCCGCTTCGCCCGCATCCGCGGCGAGCGCACGCAGCGCGTTGTAGAGTGCGCGGCCGAAGGCGCGCTCCCAGACGAGGCCCGTCGGCTCGCCGCGGCGGCCGCGGACGATGTCGCCGAGCGGGTCGTGCGTCTCGCGACCGATCTCGCTGCGCCGCAGGCCTTCGCTCGAGAGCACGCCGCGGTGGAGCGTCAGGTCGGCGAGCAGCACCGGCCGGCCCGCGCTGGCCTCGTCCAGACTTTCGGCCGCCGGCACGCGGGCGCCGGGCCAGTGGTCGAGGTCCACGCGCCCGAAGACGATCCAGGCGCCGGGCGGCTTCGTCGCGGCCGCGGCGCGGACGGCCGCCAGCGCCTCGCCGGCCGAGCGGAGCGATCGCCCGTCGCCCACCGCGGGGAGCCACGCGCCGACCGAAAGGTGCGAGTGCGCGTCGCAGAAGCCGGGCAGCAGGTGCCCGCCTTCGAGATCGACGGTCGTCTCCGCTGCCGGCTCGGGCTCGCCGTCCGTTCCGCAGCGGGAGACGCGATCGCCCTGCACGAGCAGCCAGCCAGCTCGCGGCGCCGGTCGCTCGCCGCTCCAGAGCGTCCCGTTGCGAAAGAGGATCGTTCCCAATCAGAGCCCGCGGCGCGCGTTCATCGCGCGCCGATCCTTCGCACGTCGATCCGCACCGCCCGGTCCGTGGGGACCGGCTGCCAGGCGAAGACGCGGTACACGAGATGTCCGTAGCCGCTCGCGAGTCCCGACCATTTCATCTGGCCCGGCTCCAGTTCCGATTGACCCTGCCAGCCCGGATGCATGAACGGCTCGAAGCCGTTGTAGAGGATCACCTGTCCGGGCCGGCAGGCGGCCGAGAGCTTGGCCGTCACCTGGACCTTGCCGACGTCGCTTGCGAGTTCGATCCACTCGGCGTCCGTGACACCGAGCGCTGCCGCGTCCTTGGGGTTCACGAACGCGAACGGTTCGCCGCGATGGGTGCCGAGCAGCATGCGGTTCGTCATGTTCATCGAGTGGATGCTCCAGCGGTTGTGTCCGCTGGTGAGCTGGAAGCGCCGGCGCGGCCCGCCATGCCCGGGCGATTCCTTGTGGACCGGCAGCGCTTCGCCCGCTTCCAGGAACCACTCGTGGTCGATGTAGAACTGCGCGCGCCGGGTGAGCGTGTCGTAGGGCACTTTATCCTCGGTGTGCCAGCGAAACGGATTGTGCACCTCGTCTGCGCGCAGCGGCGAGGCCTGCGACGCGCCGTGCCCGACGATGCCCCAGCCGGAAAACCGGATCGCCCCCTTCTCGCGCAGCGTCGCCAGCGTGGTGCCCGGCGGCAGCACGCCGTAGACGGCGTTGTCGCGCACCGCTTCGTCGAAGCGCTTCTCCTCGTCGCGCATGGCGCCGCCCAGTGTCGCGGCCGCCACGAGGCCCTGCAGGCTGCGCTTGCGCCCGTTCGCGTCGCTGAACTCGCTGAGGCCGCGCGCAGCCGCGCGCTCTTCGAGCTTCTCGAGCAGCCGCACGCCGATCTCGTGGTCCGGGAGCGCCTCTCCCGCCGGCGCCACGGCGCGATCGGCGAGCACGCAGTTGAGGTGGTGTACCGACGGCATACTGTGTTGGATCTTCTCGCCGTGCTGGGCCGCGGGGAGCACGTAGTCCGAGTACAGGCCCGTCGTGCTGAGGCGCGAGTCGATCGACACGATCATCTTCAGCTTCGGCCAGACGTGTTCGAGCAGCAGCGTCTGCCCGCCGCGCTGGCGCCGCAGCAGGTTGCCGCCGGCCTCCACCAGCACGCGGGGCTCGACGTCCTTCCACAGCCGCGGGAGGCTTCCCTTCCACCAGCCCTTGTCGGCGGCCTCCTCGAGATAGGCGCCGAAGCTTCGGGGCATCGCCGGGTCGTGGTTGTCGGGATCGTTCCAGCGCTCCTGGTAGCCGTACTGGTGATACCAGAGATAGACGGGCGGGATGGTGCGGCCCATGCCGCCGAGTTCACCGGCCATTTCGGCCGCGCGGTTCTGCAGCATCTCGGTGCTGAGGGTCGGATCGCCGGCGCCGAGCATGCGGCGCATGCGCGTCAGGTTGGCGATGAAGCGCTGCGCGGCCTCCTGGCCGGGTTCGCCCTTCTGTGTCATGAAGGCCTGACCGTCGAGGCCGATCACGGCCCACGAGCGCACGCCTGTTCCCTTCTTGCCCCAGTTCCCGGTGAGCGCCAGCAGCAGCGCCATCGCGCGCTCCATCAGGTCGCCGTGATAGGACTTGCCCGAGTTGCAGCCGACGAAGATCTTGGTCTTGCGCGTCGCCACCTTGCGCGCGAGCGCGCGGATGTTGTCGGGGTGGATCTCGCAGATCGCGCCGGCCTTCTCGGGCGTGTAGTCGTCGAGCTGGCGTCGCAGGCGCGCGAAGACGGGCTCCACCTCCACGGCGCTGCCGTCGGCGAGCAGCACGCGGAACGCGCCCTCGAGCGCCGGGTCGATGCCGGTCGTGGCCAGCGTGCCGCGCGGGGCGGGCGTGAGCGCGTCCGTCCGCGCGTCCCACCAGAAGAACTGGTCGTCGCGGTCCCCCACGGCGACCTCGTTGCCGCGCAGAAACCGACCGGTGTCGGTGCGTACCAGCAGCGGCAGGTCGGTCTGCTCCTGCACGAACTGTTTCTGGTAGAGCCCCGCGTCGAGGATCACCTTGCACATCGCGAGCGCGAGCGCGGCGTCGGTGCCGATCCGGATCGGCTGGTGATAGTCGGCGTGGACTGCGGAGGGAGAGAAGTCGGGCGCGATCGTGACGATCTCGCCGCCGTTGTACCGCGACTCGGCGAGGTAGTGGTACATCGTGATGTAGGTGTAGACGGGGTTCGCGTGCCAGATCAGGGTCAGCTCGGCGAGGAACCAGTCGTCCATCGACGCGACCGGATTGAAGACGCCCCACGTCAGGTGGAAGCCGGGGCTGAAGTCGTGGAACTCGGCGCTGCCGTCGGTGATCACGGCGCCCAGCGCGTTCGCGAAGATGCGCGCCGGCGCCGCCCCCATCTCGGGCGTCATCGGGACGAGGATCGACTCCGGCCCCTGCTCCTCGATGGCGTCGAGCATCGCGTCGGCGATTTCGGTGAGCGCCACGTCCCACGAGACCGGCTCGAACTTGCCCTCGCCGCGCTCGCCCACGCGCCGGAGCGGCCGCGTGACGCGATCGGGAGCGTCGAGCAGCTGCGGCCAGCACGCGCCTTTCTGGCAACCCATCGGGTTCATGTCGGGGATGCCCGGCTCGATCTGCGGCAGCGAGCCGGCCTGCTCCTCGCGCGCGATCCTGCCGTCCTTCACGTAGGCGTGAAGCGGGCAGCCGGAGGGGTAGCAGTCGACGTTGTGGCTGCTCCACGCGACGCGGTCCCACTTCCACTTGCGCCGATACGCCTCGGCCCAGTCTCCGCCTACTCGTGCCATCGACTGTGCTCCGCGGCGAATGGGTCGTGAGGCTGGCAACGACAATGGCGTCGCGCGCCGGTCGCAGCCGCCGCCGGCGGATCTTCGCGACTCGGGGCGCCCGCGCGTGATGACCGGCGTCATGCCCGGCCGAAAGCGATACGCTTCGCGTCCATGAAACTATTCGGCCGCGGCTTCCGGCCCTTCTTCCTGCTGGCTTCCGCGCATGCGGTCGTCTTCGTGCCGATCTGGTTGTGCGTGGGGGCCGGCTGGCTCGCTCCGCCGAAGTGGCTGTGGCTCACCGTCTGGCACGCGCACGAGATGATCTTCGGCTTCTGCACCGCGGCGATCGCCGGCTTCCTGCTGACGTCGGTACCCGTGTGGACCGGCACGACCGCGCTCGCCGGGCGGCGGCTCGCAGGTCTCGCGGCGCTCTGGCTCGCGGGCCGTTTGGTGATGGAGTTTGCGGGTCGCGCGCCGTGGTTCACCGCGGCCGTCGATCTCGCCTTCCTGCCGATGTTCGCGCTGGCGATCGGGCCACCGATCTACCGAGCCGGCGTGCGCCACAACTTCGGCTTTCCGATCGGCATCCTCGCGCTCGCCGCCGCGAACGCGCTGATGCACGCCGAGGCGCTGGGCCTGAGCACTGGCACCGCGGCCGTGGGGCTGCGGGCCGCCGTGGATCTCGTCGCGCTACTCGTCGTGGTGATCGGCGGACGCGTCACCCCGAGCTTCACGACCAACGCGCTGCGGCGCACCGGCGTCGCCGAGCCGGCCCGTTCGCCGGCCTGGGCCGAGCGCGCGTCGGTGCCGGCCTTCCTGCTCTTCCTCGCGCTCGACCTCGCGCTGCCGGCTTCGATCTGGAGCGGCGGCGCGGCGCTGCTCGTGGCGATCGTGCTCGCCGCCCGCATGTCCGGTTGGCAAACGCGACGCGCGCTCGGCGACCCGCTGCTCTGGTCGCTGCACCTGGGGCAGGCATGGGTCGTGATCGGACTCGTCTGCCTCGCCGCGGCCGATCTCGCGGCGCCCTGGAAGCGCAACGTGGCCGTCCACGCGCTCACGGCCGGCGCGTTCGGCACGATGATCCTGGCGATGATGACGCGCGTCGCGCTCGGTCATACCGGACGCCCGATGGTGGCGCCGCGGAGCGCGGTGGTCGCCTACGTGCTCGTCACGATCGCCGCGCTGCTGCGAACCCTCGGCGTCGTCGCGGTTCCCTCCGACCCCTTCCTCATGATCCTGCTCGGCGGTCTGCTGTGGGCGGGCGCCTTTGCCGCCTTCCTGGTGGGCTACGTGCAGATCCTGACCGCCGCGCGCGTGGACAGCCGGCCGGGATGAGTGCCGAGCTCTCGCGTTCGATGCGCTGCGG
>JAGSPS010000184.1 GCA_018262315.1 Deltaproteobacteria bacterium
CGCGCACGGCCGCGCCTTCGGGAGCGATGTCGTCATCCCACAAGATCTTGTCGCGGATCGGCTTCCAGGCGAACGGGTTGCCCATCTTCCCAACGTCGAGACTCGCCTTGCCGTCCGACAGCGGGATCCACGCACTCGGCGCCTTCAGCTCGAGATTGGCGCGGTCGATGTAGATCCCGCCCGGGCCCCAGTCGGCCTTGAAGCCGAAAGTGGTGTTCTCGCTCCGCGAATCATCCTGGCCGGACGTGACGCGGAAGTGCACCAGCGCGAAGTCGGTGACCTCGGCGTCGGCGCCGAGCCGCGCGCGATAGCGCCCGCGGAACTGGTTGGGTGTGTCGCCCGCGACGGGATCCTCGTCGTACCAGAAGCCTTCGCCACGCAGGCGCAGATCGCCGTAGAACTTGATCTTCGGGAGCAGGCTCTTGCGCTCCTTCTCGGAGGCGGTGTAGCGCGCGGTGAGGCGGCTGTACTCGTCCTCGTCGAGCAGCCCCTTCTCGTTGAGCACGCGCAGGATCTCTTCGACCACGGCGGGCTCGGGGGGCGGCTTGTCGCCCGCCGCCGCGGGACGGCTCGTCCCCAACAAGAAGACCGAGAAGGCCACGGCGCCTACCGCCCATCCAATCGTCACGCTCTTCATGGAACCCTCCCCTCGTCGCCGATTCCGCGACGGATCCGTGAAGGATCGCGGCGCACGCTACGGGAATCCCGTCGCGGCTGGGAGAAGGATCCGTGACGGAACCGTGAACTTCCCGTTCGCGACCGGGCTGACCTTAGCCCCGTCGACTCTGAGAAGGAATGACGATCAGGACTGGATTGCGGGCGCGGCGGGTAGCTCGACCCAGAAGCGCGACCCGTCGCCGAGCTGGCTCTCGACGCCGACTTGACCGCCCATCGCCTGCACCAGGTGCTTCACGATCGCGAGGCCGAGCCCGGTACCACCGAGCGCGCGCGAGCGACCCGGGTCGACGCGGTAGAAGCGCTCGAAGATGCGCGGCAGGTCCTTGCGCGGAATGCCCAGGCCCGAGTCCTCGACCTCGATGCGGACGCGAGCTTCCGGCGCCGGCCGCACCTGCACCGCGACGCGCCCGCCGGCGGGCGTGTACTTGATCGCGTTGTCGAGCAGATTGGCGAGCACCTGCTCGAGGGCGCTGCGATCGGCGATCACACGACCCGCGCCCTCGATCGTGATCTCGCTTTCGAGTTCGCCGGCGCGCAAGCGCGGGTCGAGTTCGCGGAGCAAGCGCTGGACCAGCTCGCCGGCGGCGATCGGCTCGGCCCGCAGCGGCACGCTCCCGCTCTCGATGCGCGACAGTTCGAGCAGGTCCTCGACCAGCGCGCCGAGGCGTTTCGCGTTGCCGACGATCGCCTCGACCGCGTGCTTGGCCGTCGCGTCGGGAAGCTCGGCGTCGGCGAGCCGTTCGGCGAAGCCGCGGATCGCGGTGAGCGGCGTCTTCAGCTCGTGGGACGCGTTGGCGACGAAATCGCGCCGCACCGCTTCGATGCGACGCAACTCGGTGACGTCGCGAAACACCGCGACCGCTCCGGCGCGCTCGTCGCGCGACGGGAACGGCGCCACGCTGAAGCGCAGCGTCCGCTCGGACGCCGGGCCGAGCGTGACGTCGCCCACCTGCGCGACACCCCCGGCGACCGCGCTCTCGATCGCGTCGACGACCTCCGCGTGGCGCACCGCTTCGAGCAGTGAGCGCCCTTCGAGGGCCGCCGGCGCCGAAAACAGCTCGCGCAGCCGCGGATTCGCGAGCAACACGCGGCCGCTGCCGCCCACCACGAGCACGCCCTCGCCCATCGCAGCGATCACCATCTCGAGCAGGATGCGCTGGGCGTCGCTCTGCTGGAGACGCTGCTCGCCTTGCTCCACGCGGCGCCGCAGTTCGGAGGCTTCGTCCTCACCGCGGCGCAGCGCTACGCGGCGGGCCAGCCAGCCAGCGACGACGGCGGCGGCGGCGAGTGCGGCGATCCCCGTGACGATTTCGATCACGACGGAAGGATGGCGCGGATCCGGGTGCTGAGGCTACTCCGCAAAGCGATAGCCGACGCCGCGCACCGTCTCGATCAGCTCGCCGCCGGAGCCGAGCTTCTCGCGGAGTCGCTTGAGATGCGTGTCGATCGTGCGCAGCGTCACCGTCACGTCCGAGCCCCAGATCTCGTCGAGCAGGCGCTCGCGGCTGAGTACCCGGCCCGGCCGCCGCATCAGCGTCGCGAGCAACTGGAACTCCTTGGCGGTGAGGATCACCTCTTCCCCCGCGACGTGGCAGCGGTGGCGGTCGAGGTCGATGCGCACGCCGTCGCGCTCGAGGATGTGTGCCTCCGTCGCGGCACCGGCGCGGCGCCGGAGCAGCGCGCGCACGCGGAGCACCAGTTCGCGCGGGCTGAAGGGCTTGGTCACGTAGTCGTCGGCGCCCAGCTCGAAGCCCACCACGCGGTCCACTTCCTCGGATTTGGCGGTGAGCATCAGCACCAGCAGATCGTGGAACTCGGGGCGACCGCGCAGCCAGCGACACACTTCGGTCCCGGACATGTCGGGGAGCATCAGGTCGAGCACCACCAGATCGGGCGCGGCGCGCTGGAGCTTCTCGAGCGCCTGCTGCCCGGTTGCGGCGGTCTCGACCGCGAAGCCAGCTTCGACGAGCGAGAGACGAACCAGCTCGAGGAGATCGGGTTCGTCGTCGACCACGAGGATGCGGGCTGCCATGGCCGAAGCGTATCCCGTGACCCGCGGCTCTCCAGACGCGCCGCGTCGCGTCACCGTTTCGTCGCCGTCACTCCGCCTTCCAGCCATGCAATCCGCACGCCAGCGTGCCCCGGGGGCCTCTGATAGAGTGCGCGCGCCCATGCGCCCGCCTCTCCCGATCGCTCTCGCACTCACGCTGGTCTGCGTCGCTGCGGCTGCCTCGCTGGCCGCCGACCCGCAAGCCGCCGCGCCGCGCAACAGCGGGGACGCCCCCGCGAGCGACGGGCGGACCGGCCGCCAGATCTACGACGCAGTGCTCGCCAACCGCTTCCGCGCGACGCGGCAGAACGCGCGTCTGGTCTCGGGCGATCGCTCCGACAACGCCCTCGAATCGCGCATGACGGTGCTCTGGAAAAGTTTCCGCGACGCGAACGACGAAGCCACGGAGGGCGTCTTCTCGAAGACGGTGGTGCGCTACACGCACCCCTTCGACCTGCGCTTCTCCGCGTACCTCGTGATCAACAACGCGGACCGCCCCGACGACCAGTTCGTGTACCTGAACAGCCGCCGCCGCACCCGCCGCGTCAACCTGCGCGGCGAACCCGTGCTCGGCAGCGACTTCGGCTTCGAGGACGTGATCCCGCGCGAGATCGAGGACGCGGAATACAAGCGGCTGCCGGACGAGGCCCATGACGGCCGCGCCTGCTACGTCGTGGAGGTCGTCCCGGTGGCATCGGCGAACTCCGAGTACTCGCGCCTGCGCAGTTGGATCGACAAGCAGCATCCCGTCGTGCTCCGCACGCAGTACTGGGATCACGACGGCATCGCGGTGAAGGAAGGGACGGCGCCGTTCGCGGAGGTCCGCGAGATCGAGGGCGTCTGGGTTCCCATGCACGCCGAGATGAAGAACCTGGTCAGCGAGAGCTGGAGCCGGCTCGTGATCGAGGATTTCGAGCCCAACCCCGTGCTCGATCCCGGCGAGTTCTCGCAGCGCCGTCTCGAAACGCACTGAGTGATGGCTACGCCCGCGTCTTCACCAGCAGCGCCGGCATCAGCACGAGTTCGGACGCCAGGCAGAACCCGACCGTCAGCGCGAACAGCATCCCGAACTCGCGCAGCGTTGCGAAGCTCGACAGCGCGATCACCGCGAAACCCACCGACAGCATGATCGCGGCGGTCGCGATCGGCACGCCGATGCGCAGGCCCGTGACGCGCGCCGCGTCGGCCGGCGCGAGACCCGCGTTCCGCTCGCGGCGATAGCGCACCAGGAAGTGCACGGTGTCGTCGATCGCGATGCCCAGCGCGACCGAGCCGATCAAGCTGGTCGGCAGCGAGAGCGACGCGGCGCCGAGACCGAGCAGGCCGAAGTACATCGCGACCGGCAGCAGATTCGGGATCATCGCGATCACGCCGAGTTTCCACGAACGCAGCGCCCCCGTGACGAACACGAAGATCACGCCCGCGGCGGCGGCGACGGACAGGAACTGCCCGCCGGCGATCCCGTCGGCGCTGCGCGCCAGCAGGATGGCGTTGCCCGTGGGCTCGCCGCGCAGGCCCGGCGGGAGCACCTCGCGCAACAGCGCTTCGAGGTGCGCGACCAGCTCGCGCACGGCGGCCGACCCCACTTCGCCGGTGCGCACCACCAGGTTCGCGCGCGACTGGTTCACGTTCGCGAAGCGCGCCACCTCCTCCTTGGGCGCGAGTTGGAACAACTCGGTCACCGCGCTGCGATCGTCGGGGATGCGCTCCTCGGCCGGATCGTCGCCCTCGATGGCGCGATTCATCACGCGCAGCGTGTCGGTGATCGCGGCGCTGCGCGAGACGCCCGGGATTGCGTCGGCGCGCGCCTTCAGCGTCTCGATCGCGTGTAGCGCGGCGGGCTCGCGAAAGGTTCCGGGGCCGTCGCCTTCGAGCACGACGTAGATCGGGATCGCGCCCGAGAGGCGTCGATTCACCGCGTCGAAGTCCCGGCGCACTGGCGAAGCCTCGTCGAAGAACGAGAGGTAGTCGGTGTCGATCACGATGTTGGGAATCGCGAACGCGGAGACACCCGCGGCTACGACCCCGGCCGCGATGCAGCGCTCGGCGTGGCGCGCGCTGGCGGCCGAGATGCGCGCGAGTCCCTGCTTCAATTCGAGCACGAAGCGCTCGCTCCAGCGCGCGAGCGACGCGGGCAGCGCCGAGCGATCGCGTCGCGGCGGCAGCAGCGCGAGCAGCGCGGGCAGCGCGCTCTGCGCAAGGAACGTCACGCAGCCCACCCCGAGCACGGCAAAGGCGCCGAACTCGACGATCGCGGGGACGTCGGAGAGGCACAGCGCGCCGAAGCCGATCTCCGTCGTCGCCGCCGCGATCGCCATCGGCAGCGATTCATGCGCGAGCGTGCGGGCCGTGATCTCGCGCGCGTCGCCGGGCCCCGCGCGCTCCTCGTCGAAGCCTGCCAGCATGTGGATCCCGAAGACGCTGCCGATCGCGATCAGCTCGGGCCCGAGCATCGAAGACAGGATCGTCAGCGGGCGGCCGAGCACGGCCATCGCCGCGAAGGTCCAGAGCACGGCGATCAGCACGTTGGCGAGCGGCAACACCACGCCGCGACGCGTTCCGGTGGCGAGCGCGAGCACGAACGCGATCGCCAGCACCGCGAGCGGAACCAGCACGGTGAGATCGCGCACCATCCCGCGATAGACGCTCGCCTTCGCGTGGGGGCGGCCCGCGACGTAGAAGCGGACGCCGGGTCGCGTCGCGGCGTCGAGCAGCGCGCCGATGCGTTCGTCGAGACCCGACGCGATGAACTCACGGTCGCTCATCTCGCGGAAGCGCACCGAGATCCCGGCGGAGTGCCCGTCCTCGGAGACCAGGTTGCGGCGCAGCAGCGGATCGCCCAAGGCCCGCGCGCGCAGCGCCGCGAGTTCCGCGGGTTGCTGCGGAACCTCGTCCATCAGGCGACCGACATCGACCCAGTCTTTCTCGGACACGTAACGAAACGACACCGTGTCGGCCAGACTTTGGACGCGGCGAACGCCGGGCAGGCGCGCGATCTCGCGGTGTACGCGCTGCAGCAGCAGCAGGTTGTCGCGCTCGAAGAGGTCGCGGTCGGTCTCGAGCGCGATCACGAAGATCTCGTCGTTGCCGAATTCGCGGACGGCGCGCTCGTAGACGGCGCGCGCCGGATCGCCGCGCGGGAGCAGCGGCTCGGTCGACGGGTCGAGCGCGAGACGCAAGCCGGGTGGATCGAGGCGCACGACGGCAAACAGCGCCGCGAGCGACACGACGCCGATGCCCGCGAGCACGAGCGCGGGCCGCGCGACGACGAGGCGCGGACGTCGGCCCAGCGCGGTGGAGAGCGCGAGCAGCAACACGCCGGCGAGCAGCGCGCCGAACACCGCCGGGTCCGCGATCAGCCCCTGCACCTTCGTCCCCCGGCGAGCCCCCGCTCCGCGCTGCGCATGGTAGGCCCAACGACGTCGCTTCGGCCGAGAGATCTGCGGTTGTCGGTCCCGGGGGCGAGGGGCATACTGCGCGCTCGTCGCATGCCGGGGCGTGGCGCAGTTTGGTAGCGCGCTTCGTTCGGGACGAAGAGGTCGCTGGTTCGAATCCAGTCGCCCCGACCATACGCGACGCCGGGCCCCGGTCACCGCCGGGGCCCGGTTTCGTTTCGCGAAGCCCGCGTCGCATCGCCAGCATCTCCTCCGTCGCACGCGCAATAGGCAACTCCCGCCGCGTCGCGGCGCTGCGACGGCGAAAGCGCAGGCGCCGAACAGACACGAGAACGCTGTCAGCGCGCGCGTCGCGTCGCGAGCGCCGGCAGCTCACCGGCAGCTTCGGATGATTCCGTTGACAAGATGGGTGCCGGACTGGCAGGATCGGCTCGCCCGTTCGCACCCATGCGGCGGCATCCTGCTGGAGCCCCCCGATGAATCATGCTGAGCTCGCGTGGGA
>JAGSPS010000019.1 GCA_018262315.1 Deltaproteobacteria bacterium
GAAGGAAAGCCCAGTGGCAAGGGCCTGGCGGGGAGTGCGAGCACCCAACTCGTGATCCAGACGGTTCCCGGCGTCGACACGAACTTCGCGTTCATCCCGCGCCAGGTGGGACCGCGCCTCGTGTCGACGTGGATTGCTCATCTCGACGCCGATGGCAATCTGCTCATCGAACTCACGAATCACGGCGCGAAAGGCGAGGCCTACTCCCCGACCAAGACGACGCTGCGCGGCAAGCGCGTGCCGATGCCGAAGAAGCAGACGCCGAAGCCGTGACCGCGAAGCGTCAGCCCAGCCCGATTCGCTGCGCGATGATGCGCTTCATGATCTCGTTGGTACCGGCGTAGATCGACTGCACGGCGGCGTCCGCAAAATCGCCCGCGATCGCGTACTCCTTCATGAAGCCGTAGCCGCCGTGGAGTTGCAGGCACTCGGCCGTCAGTCGCTTCTGCAGGTCGGTGGTCCACCACTTGGCCATGCTCACCTCGGTGACCACGTCGTCGCCGCGCACGTGCGACGCGAGCAGGCGATCGACGAAGACCTGACCGATCTCGACCTCGGTGGCGAGCTCCGCGAGCTTGAACTGGGTGTTCTGGAACGTCGCGATCGGCTGGCCGAAGGCGCTCCGGCCCTTCACGTAGTCGATCGTGTCGGCCAGCGAGCGCCGGCACGACGCGATCGACGCAATGGCGATGCAGAGCCGCTCCTGCTGCAACTCGGTCATCAGCATCCGGAAGCCCTGCCCTTCCTCACCGAGCAGATTGGTGACCGGCACGCGGCAATCCTGGAAGAACAACTCGCTGGTGTCCTGACCGGGCAGGCCGAGCTTGTCGAGCTTGCGCCCCTTCACGAAGCCGGGCGTGCCGGCCTCGACCAGCAGCAGCGAGATGCCGCGATGCGGCGGCTTCGCATCCGGATCGGTCTTGCAGACGACGATGAACAGGTCGCCGATCTGACCGTGCGAGATGAAGGTCTTCGAGCCGTTCACGACGTAGTGGTCGCCGTCGCGGATCGCACGTGTCTGGACGCGGGCGAGGTCCGAGCCGGTCCCGGGCTCGGTCATCGCGACCGCGAGCAGCACCTCGCCGCGGATCGCTCCCGCGAGGAATCTCTGTCTGTGATCTTCCGTGCCGAAGTCGCGGATGTACGGCGCGCAGATGTCCACGTGCAGCGAGAACATCAGCGCGTGGGCGCGCAGCCAGGCGAGTTCTTCCATCACGACCGCGTCGTAGAGGAAGTCGCCGCCGGCGCCGCCGTACGCCTCGGGCAGGGTCGCGCCGAGGAAGCCCGCTTCGCCGAGTCGCCGCCAGGTCTCGCGGTCCGGCATGCCGGCTTCGTTCCAGCCCGCGATCTTCGGTGCGATCTCCTTCTCGGCAAAACGCCGGAACTGCTCGCGGTAGAGCTCGTGATCTTCCCCGTAGACGTCGCGCTTCACTGGGAATCCTCCGTCGCGAGCAGCACTCGCTCGATGCGGCCGCCCAACGTCGGTCGTCCGGGACGCAAACGCTAGCCGAGCTGGCGGCTCTGCGCGGGAACCCGCTCGGCCTTCTGTTACGATGCGGCCCCGCGCAACAGGGGGACCGCCTGCATGATCACGCGCATCGATCGGATCGTTCTCGCGGCGCGCGACCGCCGTGCCGCGGCCGAAGTCTGGCGATGCCTGTTCGGCGCCGAGTTGCTGCGCGAAGACCGCATCCCGTCACTCGCGGCACAGCGCAGCGTGTTGCGCGTCGGCGAGAGCGAAGTCGAAGTGATCGAGCCGCACGGCATCGGCGCGACGGCGCAGTTCATTTCGCGCTACCGCACCCCGATCTTCGCGGTGGGCTTCGCGGTGCGCGATCTCGACGCGGCGCAGGCCAACCTCGGCGCGCGCGCGATCCACCACGTTCGCGAAGGCAATCAACTGCTGTTGAGCGGCGAGTGGGTCGGCGTGCCCGCCCTGCGCGTAGTGCTCACGCAGGACGAGAAGCGACAGCCGGCGGGGCTGCTCTCCCGCATCTACGAGGCGACGCTCCTCCATCAGCAGCATCAGCGCGCCGCGCGGCAGATTGCGAAGGTCTTCGAGCTGAATCCCGGGAACTTCGCGCCGATCCGCTCGGCTCCCTACGGCTACGAGGGCACGCTCGCGTTCCTCGATCCCGACCGGCTCGACCGCATCGAAACCGTCACGCCCGTCGATCGCAACAAGACGATGGGCCGTTTCTTCGCGCGCCAGGGACCGAGCCTCTACATGTTCTACGCCGAAGCGCGCGACACGGTCGCGCTGCGCGAGCGGCTTCTCGAGCACGCGCCGTCGGCGTGGACCGGTGTGATCGAGGGCGCGGCGCCCGACAACCTCTTCGTTCACCCGAAGGCGCTGCACGGCGCGTTGCTCGGCGTGAGTCGCGAGAGCGTGGCGTGGACCTGGTCGGGGCACCCGGAGCGCGTTCGGCCGGCGGCCTGAGGTCAAGCCGAGCCCGGACTCGGCCGATCCAGGTCAGCATGGCGACCTGGCTCCGACGCATGTTCCGACCCGCCCGCAGCCTCGGCCGCAGCGCCGAGGCTCGCGACATCGATGGCGCACGCGAAATGCAAACGGCGCTCGCCGAGGCCGAGCAGTGGGCCGCGCACGCGGCCGCGCTCGCGCGCGTGCTCCGAGAGACGAAGGCGGCAGCGCGCCGGCTCGACCGCGCACACGCCACGCCGATCGAGCGACGCGCCACCCATCGCACCCTGCACTAGGGCCCGACTCAGGATGGGCCGTCGAGCCCGGGGCCGATGCGCGCCCCCGTCGCATTTGCTTTGGAAAGTCGCAAGGCTCGTGGCTGCGAGGCGCGCGGGCGGTGGACTCGTCCGAAACGTCCTCGGCGGACGAGTGACGGCAGCTTCGCGGCGAGAACCTGGTGGCCGCCTGCGGATTGTTCCGCCCGCGCCCCCCGCCCGCGCTCGGCTTCTCGTCTCTCTTTCATGAACGGAAGTCCCGAAACAGGTGGCAAGTAGCGGGGGCGGGGCGTTCGGCCAGAACCCGCGAAGCCCTCCGGTCATCCGGCCGGCAGGCGGCCTCGACGCTCCAACGCGAAGCCACCGATCTTCGTCCGCCGAGGACGTTCTGGACGAACCTCACGCCCCCGCGCCTCACGCGTCGGCTTCCGAGACGGCTGAGCCACCTCGGGTCAGCCTCTCAGTCGGGGGCGCTTGCGCCCTCGCCGACGCCGCGCTCGAGGCGCGTGACCAGCCGCTCGACGCCACCGCCCGCGAAGCGCTTCACTTCCTGGCCGTTCACGTAGAGCACGTTGGTGGGCAGGTCGTGAAGCTCGGCGATCCACGAGTTCGCGCGCTTGAACGAGATCAGGCCGGGCTTGTCGAGCAGCAGCTTGCCGAAGCGCACGTGGCGCCAGCGCTCGTCCTTCTCGAGGAAGGCCTCGAGTTCGGCCGTCCAGGCGGCGCACGCCGCACAGTCGCTCTTGCCGAGCATCAAGACCGCCGCCGGTGACGCGACGAACGCTTCCCAGTTGCTGCCGTCGAGCCTCTCGAGTCGCTCGCTCATCCCGCGAACGAGTCGCCCTTCTTCCAATCGGCGCCGCACAGACCGCCGCTCTGGAGCGCCTGCACCGTGCGCAGCGTCTCGGCGGGGCTGCGGCCGGCGGAGAGATCGTTCACGGCGACGGCGCGGACGATGCCCTTGTCGTCGACCACGACCGTCGCGCGGAACGCGACGCCCTGGTCTTCCTTGAGGACGTGGAAGGCGGTCGAGACGGCGTGGTTGGTATCCGCGATAACCGGGTGGGTGATCACCTGCGGGAAGGTCTTGCGATCCGCGAACCATGCCTTGTGGCTGAAGAACGAGTCGGTCGAGACGCCGATCACTTCGACCTTGTCGTCGCCGAAATCGTCGAGCAAGGACTGGAATCCCTTGATCTCGGTGGGACACACGAAGGTGAAGTCGAGCGGGTACCAATAGAGGACGTGCCACTTCCCCTTGTAGTCCGCGTTCGAGATCGTCTTCTGCTCGCCCTTTACGTAGGCGGTGGCGGTCCATGCGGGTTCCGGCTGGCCGACCATGGTCATGCGTGATTCCTCCCTGCAAGAAGATCGGGTTGGTTTGAAAGGTGGCGGCAGCATAGGCAGTAATCTGGACATCGTCCAGATTACTGCAAGGGGGTCGCTCGAGTCGCGACGCGGCGAGGCGCCGCCTAGACTGGCTCTCCCGTCGGAAAAGGAAAGTGAGGGGGAATCGCGATGGTGGAACCGCAACTGCTCTGGATTGCCGCAGCTGGAAGCCTCGTCCTCGGAATTCTCGTGGGCGTGCTGATCGCCCGCGCGGGATCGCGACGCGAGGCAGCACGTGCGCGGCAGCTGGAAGAGCAGCTGCGCGCCAGCGAGTCCGAGCACGCGCGCTACCGCGGCCAGGTTTCGGAGCATTTCGGCGAGACCTCGCGCCGCTTGCGCGACCTCACGCTCCAGTACAAGTCGGTCTACGAACACCTCGCCGACGGCGCCCGCACGCTGTGCCCGGAAGGCTCGATCGAGATCGCGCCGAGCCTCGCCGAAGCAGCGCTGCCGAGCGCAGCGGGCCGCGCCCTGCCCGACGAGTCCGACTCGCAACTCGATCTCGAGCTGGAGCCGCCCGATCGCTGGGCGGCCGCCGCCCGCGAGCACGAGGACGAACTCGGTCCGCTCCTCGACGAGGATGCGCCGCAGCCGGCCGAGAAGGCCGCTAGCTGACCAGCCCTGACTCCCGCAGTGCGTCGTCGATGAAGCGGCGCACGGGCGGGTGCATGCCGAAGGTCACGTGGGCGCCCGGATACCAGTGCATCTTCGGGCGATCCCAGTGGCGCCACAGATCGCGCACCTGGTCCGGCGGCACGAGCTGATCGGCGCTGCCGCCGAAGATGTAGCGGCGCTCGTGCGGAATCTGGGGCTCGAGCACGAGCGGCGAGATCACCTTCTTGAGATCCGTGGTCTCGTTCAAGCCGACGCCCAGTTCCTCGGCGACACGCAGCGAATCGGGCGGACCGTGACGCCACGAAAGACGCGCGAAATCGGTCGCCGGAATGCCGGCGATCGCGCAGGCCAGATCCCGCTCGAACGCCGCGAGCAGCGCCGTGCTGTAGCCCCCGAGCGAGAGGCCGAACACGCCGATCCGTGTCGCCCCTTGCGCGCGCACCCAGGAGACGATGCGCCGAAGATCCCAGGCGGTCTGCGCAAGCGCATGCACCGTGTCGAGGAGATCGCCCGAGAGCATGCCGTCGCCCGAGACGCGGCGGATCTTGCGCGGTCCGTGCAGCGGCAACACCGGCAGGATCAGGTTCAGGCCGAGCTTCTTCTGCAGCCACTCGGGACGGAAGGCTGTGAAGTCGACGAGCGGCATGCCCATCTGGTAGCCGTGGATGCAGACCAGCCACGGTCGCTCCGCAGTTCCGGCCGGGCCCGGAACGCCGTCGCGGCGCATCACCCATGCGTGGGCGGTGCGCGGCGGCACGTAGGACAGGTAGCGATCGCGACCGGGCTCCCCGTCGTTCGGCTCGTAGCCGCTCTCGAAGCGGAGATGCTCGTACGCAAGACCGCGCACGCGGTCCGGCCGCAGATCCACCTGCTCGAGCGGCGGCGGCGTGCGGTGGTAGCTCGACGGCTTTTCGAGCCACCCACGGTCGCGGTAGAGAGCGAGCGCCTCGTGCACCTCCGCAACCACGCGCTCACCGTCGGTCTTCAGTGCGCGTGCGGGGGCCGAGAGCGTCATCTGCGCGAGGATCGCCTCGTCGAGCGTCACCTCGAATGCGGTGCGCAGTGCACGTCCCGGATCGGGAACGTCTTCCTCGTCGGCCTGCACCCGCAGCGTGAGATAGCCGACGGCTCCCCCCGCCAGTAGCGACGCCGCGACGAGCCCGAGCGCACCCGCGAAGCCGGCCCAGCTCCACGAAAAAAGGAGTCCGACCACGACGCCCAGGATCGCCCCCGCCGCGCCGAAGTGGCGCTCGCGCGGGTCGCCGGGCCAGAGCCACGACGAGACGCCGCCGCCCAGCATCAGGAGCCCGGGAACCGAGGCGAGAACGAGCGGAAGCCCGCCGTGGCGGGTCCCGAATTCGAGCCACACCAGGCCGGCTGCAATCAGCCAGAGTGGCTCACGGCGCCAGATGGGTCGCTGTTCGTGTTGCTGCATCGGTCTCTCCCCGCATGTTGCATGCACGATAACGGCGCGAAGGGGAAGCTTCACCACACTCCGGCGTCCGACCCGCGGCGTGGCGCGATAGACTGGGCGGCACATGCCGGATCGACCGTTCGAAGGCGAAGCCAGCTGGCCCGACGCGCGCGGGCGCCGCGTGGTGTTCCTGCTCGACGCCGCGACCGCGCTCGAGCGACGCATTCTCGAAAGCTGGATTCGCCGCCACCTGCCCGCAGCCCCCGACGCGGCTGCGATCGCCGACACCGTGGCAATTCCGCCGTCACGGGGACGCAAGCGCGGCACGGGGGGTCTCGACGCGCTCGAAGTGGCGGTCTCGCAAGGCGATGACCCGCTGCTCGCGCCGCTGCGCGTGGTGTGGCTCCCGCCGCGACGCCCCGACGGCACGCGCGTGGTGCGGTTGCGCGACGTGCTACTGCGCGGCGATCCCTTCGACCCCTCCGCCGGGCGTCAGCGCCTGATCCTGGCGCGCGACCGCGAGCGGTGTCGCATCGTGCACGGCGAGCCGGCGCCGCTCTCGGAGCTGCGCGAACGCTGGCGTGGCGGCGGCCAGGCGGAAGCCGTCGAAACGACATCGCTCCAGGAGTTCATCTCGCGCCAGGCGCAGCTCGCGCTCGAGCGCGGCGAACGGCGCCTGCGCGGCGCGCGCTACAAGGTGCCGCGCCTGGTGCGCGAGGAGATCCTGGCGCGACCGTCGTTCCGCGGCGGCCTGGCCCGGATCGCGCGCAAACTCGGCCGATCCGAGGCCGACGTGGCGCGCGAGGCATCGCGCGACCTGCGCGAAATCGCCGCCGCGCACAATCCGATCACCATCGACCTCGCGACGCAGCTCTACCGCTTCCTCTACACGCGCGGCTACGACGCCGAACTGCGCTACGACCACGCGCGCCTCGAACAGGTCGCGGCGCTCTCGCAGCGCTCGCCGGTGGTGTTCCTGCCGACGCACCGCTCGAACCTCGATCACCCGTCACTGCACTGCATGCTCTGGGAGAACGGGCTCCCGCCGAACCACACCGCCGGCGGGATCAACATGAACTTCTTCCCGATCGGCCCGCTGGTGCGGCGTGCAGGCGTGTTCTTCATCCGCCGCAGCTTCAAGGACGACGAAATCTACAAACTCGTCCTGCATCACTACATCGACTACCTGATCGAAAAGCGCTTCTCGCTCGAGTGGTACATCGAGGGCGGCCGCTCGCGCTCCGGCAAACTGCTGCCGCCGAAGTTCGGGATGCTCGCCTACGTGGTGGACGCCTACCGGCGCGGCAAGAGCGAGGACGTGTTCCTGATCCCGGTGTCGATTGCCTACGACCAGATCCAGGACGTCGGCGACTACGTGGCCGAGCAACGTGGCGCGGCCAAGCAGCAGGAGAGCTTCAGCTGGTTCGTGGGACTGGTGCGGCGGCTGCGGCGCTACGGCGAGATCCACATCCGCTTCGGCGAACCGATCTCGCTCGCCAAAGCGCTCGGCGCGCCCAACCCGAACGCCGAACCGAATCCCGACGAGGACAACCTCGCGATCCAGAAGCTCGCCTTCGAGACCTGCGTGCGCATCAACGCGGTGACGCCGATCAGCGCGACTTCGCTCGTGACGCTGGCCCTGCTCGGCGTCGGCGACCAGGCGCTCACGCTCGAGGAGGTGCGCGTCTCGCTGATGCGAGTGCTCGACTACGTCGAGCGCCGCAAGCTGCCGACGATGGGCGAACTCGATCTGCGCACGGACGCCGGGGTCATGCGCGCGCTCGACGAGCTGGTGCGCAGCAACGTGATCGTCTGCTACGCCGAGGGCCCCGAGGCCGTCTACAAGATCCGCGAGGACGAGCACCTCGCGGCAGCCTACTACCGCAACTCGGTGATCCACTTCTTCGTGACGCCGGCGATTGCGGAGCTGGCGCTGCTCGCCGCCGCCGCCGGGGGCGTCGTGGATCGTCTGGCCGCGTTCTTCGACGCGGCGCTGCGGCTGCGCGACCTGCTCAAGTTCGAGTTCTTCTTCCCCGACCGCGAACGATTCCTCGCCGACCTGCGCGAAGAGATCTCGTTCCATGCGCCCGACTGGGAGGAACGCATCGACGAAGGACCTGCCGCGATCCACGCACTGGTGCGACGCTTCCGTCCGCTCTCCGCACACCGCGTCGCGCGGCCCTTCCTCGAGTCGTATCGCGTGGTGGCGGAGTCGCTGCTGCGCTGGGGAACCGAGAAGCCCGTGGACAAGGGCGAACTCCTGTCGCGCGCGCTGGCGCTCGGCAAACAGTGGTTGCTGCAACAGCGCATCCGCGGCGCCGAGTCCGTCTCGAGGAGCTACTTCGAAACCGCGCTGCGCCTCGCCGACAACCGCAAGCTGCTCGGCGCCGGCGCCGGGGATCTCGACGAGCGCCGCCGCAAGCTCGTCGCCGAGCTGTCGGGCGCCATCCGCCGCATCGACGCCATCGACGCGCTCGCCGCGGCGCGGCGATCCGGGATCGAAACCTGACGGCCGGTCGGAGACGCACACTCCGTCTTGACGCCCTCCCCCCTTCCCCGCTACCCCGCGTTCATGTCCGCACCCGAACCGACGGCCGCGCCCACCGGCGTCGCGGTTCGCGTGCGCGGTGCGTGCCGCGTCTTCCGCTCCGCGGGCGAAGCCGACGTGGTCGCGGTCGACGGCGTCGACCTCTCGATCGCAGCGGGCGAATTCGTCGCGATCCTCGGCCCCTCGGGTTGTGGCAAGTCGACGCTGCTGCGCATGATCGCCGGCCTCGAGCCGCTCGATGCGGGCGACCTCGGGTTCGGCGCCGGCGGCGGCGCCCCGAAGAACGCCCTCGCCTACGTGTTCCAGGACGCCCACCTGCTGCCTTGGCGCGACGTGCTCGCGAACGTCGCGCTGCCGCTCGAGCTGCAGGGGCGCGCCAGCGGCGAACGGCGCGACGCCGCCCTGCGCGCGATCGCTGCGGTGGGCCTCGCCGACGCCGCGCGGCGTCATCCCGCGCAGCTCTCGGGCGGCATGCGGATGCGCGTCTCGCTGGCGCGCGCGCTCGTCACCGAACCGCGCCTGCTGCTGCTCGACGAACCCTTTGCCGCGCTCGACGAGATCACGCGCCAGGACCTCGACGACCAGCTCCGCGCGCTCTGGGCCGCGACCGGGATGACGGTGCTCTTCGTCACGCACTCGATCGCCGAAGCCGCGTTCCTGGCCGAACGCGCCGTCGTGCTCACCCGCAGACCGGCGCGCGTCGTGCTCGAGCACGCGCTCGATCTTCCCGCGCAACGCGACGCGGCACTGCGCGGCGATGCGCGCTTCGCCCGCGAGATGAGCGTTCTCTACGAGGCATTGCGCCGCGGCAACGGGAAAGCGGCGTGAAGCCCCGCTTCGTCGAGACCTTCGTGCCGCCCGCGGCGACCTTCCTGCTGACCACCGCGGCGGCAGAGTTCGGGATCCGTGCTGCGGGCGTCTCGCCGCTGCTGCTGCCGACGCCGTCCGCTGTCGCGCGCGCCGCGCTGCAACACGCCCCGACGCTGCTGCCCGCCCTCGCGATGACGGCGCAGGCGGTGGCGATCGGGCTCGCGCTCTCGATCGCGCTGGGGCTGCTCGTCGCGATCGCGCTCTCGACGTCGCGCTGGGTGGAACGCGCCTTCTACCCGTACGCGATCTTCTTCCAGATCGTGCCGATCGTGGCGATCGCGCCGCTGCTGGTGATCTGGTTCGGCTACGGCATGCGCGCGGTGGTCGCGGCCGCGTTCATCGTCTCGGTGTTCCCGGTGATCGCGAACTCGCTGGCGGGGCTGCTCTCGGTCGATCCCGCCCTGCGCGACCTCTTCCGCCTCTACGGTGCGAGCGGTTTCGCGCGGCTCTGGAAACTGTCGCTGCCGTGGGCCCTGCCGAACGTGCTGACGGGCTTGCGGATCGCGGCGGGACTCGCCGTGATCGGCGCGATCGTCGGCGAGTTCGTCGGCGGCGGCGGGCTCGGCGTGGTGGTGCTCGAAGCAATGCGCCAGCAGCGCACCGACCTGGTCTTCGCGGCGGTGCTGCACGCCGCCGCGCTCGGCCTCGCGCTCTTCGCCGCGGTGAACGCAACCAGCCATTTCGCGTTGCGCCGCTGGCACACGCAGGAGACCGAACCGTGAGCAGACGCGCAGCTTCGAAGCGCGCCGTCGCGATCGGGATGGCGGCGCTGCTCGCAATCCCCGCCTGCGGCGGCGAAGACGCGGCGACGCGCGCCACGGCCGGCAAGGTCGCCCTCGCGCTGAACTGGAAGCCCGAGCCCGAGTTCGGCGGGCTCTACGAAGCGCAGCGCATGGACGCCTTCGCGAAGCGCGGGATCACGCTGGAACTCACCGGGGGACCGGGCGCGCCGGTCGTGCAGATGGTCGAGGCCGGCAAGGTCGAGTTCGGCATCGCAGCCGCCGACGAAGTCGTGCTCGCGCGCGACCGCGGCGCCGACATCGTCGCGGTGTTCGCGACCTACCAGACCAATCCGCAGGGCATCATGGTGCACGCCGCGCGCGGCCTGCACTCGCTCGCCGACGTGTTCGCCGCCGGCGGCACGCTCGCCGTCGAGCCGGGCGTCGCGTACACGAAGTTCTTCGAGAAGCACTATGACCTCACGAAGATGAAGATCGTCCCGTACGGCTACAGCATCGCGCCGTTCCTCGGCGACCCGACGCTGGCGCAACAGGTCTTCGTCACCGCCGAGCCGATCGCCGCGCGCCGCCAGGGCGCCGACCCGCAGGTGTTCCTGATCGCGGAGTCGGGCTTCAACCCGTACGCGGCGGTGGTGATCACGACGGGAGCACGCGCGCGCGCCGAGACGAAACGCCTCGCCGACTTCGTCGCAGCGCTGCGAGAAGGCTGGCGCGGCTATCTCGACGATCCCACCCTGGCGAACGCGTTGATGGGCCAGCTCAACAAGGAGATGGACGCCGACACCTTCCGCCTCGGCGCCGCCGCGCAGCAACCGCTGATCGAGGACGCGTTCGCGAAGCAATCCGGCGTCGGCGCGATGTCACTCGAGCGCTGGGCGACGCTCGGCAGACAGCTCCAGGAACTCGGCCTGATCGGCGCGGCGCCCGCGCCGCGAGATTGTTTCGTGCAGGTCGAAACGCTCCAAAGCCCCCCAGAGCCGCTGCGCTGAATGACATCGAGGACGAAGGGGATCACCGGGCTCCCAGAAATTCGCTTCGCGCAATCCCGCCGTTCGCCCGATTTCCGGCAACCCTGTCAGCCGGCAGTGCCACTGCGCGACGTCACCTCGAACAGCCATGCGTCGCCGGGCGGTCGCTTCGGGTACTTGCGCGACGCAACCTCGCGGACGGCGCTCGTCGTGGCCGCGTCCTCGACCTTCGCGAGCGTCACGCGATAGCGCTTGCCTTCGATGCGAAGCGTCGCGCGACCGTCCTCGAGCGCGACCCGGTGCCAGGTCTTGCCGGGCGGATACTCGGTCGAGGCCGGGATGTACGCCTTGCCCTCGTGCACCAGGATCCAGGTGGTGCGCGAGCGCGACTGCGATTCGAGCTGGAGGGCGATCTCCGGCACGTCCGTCGCGAAGCCCCAGTCGGCGACCGGCACGCTCACCATCACACCGCCGACGAGCGCGCCGCCGGGAATCGGGCCGAGCGGGCCGTCGAGAAAGCGCGCGCCGAAGAATACGACGCCGGCCAGCACGGCTACGCCGAGAACGACTCGAACGATCCAACGCAGTACCGTCATGCGAGCAACCTCCGTTGCGGTCGAACCGCATGGTGACAGCGAAACGGCCGCGCGGCCAACTACGGCTGCGAACGCGTCGACTCCTCGAAGAGCAGGTAGTGCGTCTCGTGCATGCCGAGGGCGCGGTAGCTCGCCTGCGCGCCGGTGTTCTCGCGCTCCACGTAGAGACGCAGGCCGCACACGTCGGGTTCCCGCGCGGCGAGTGCGCGCACGTGCTCGTGGAGTCGGCGGTAGTGCCCGCGGCCGCGCTGCGACGGCCGCACGTAGACGCTCTGGATCCACCAGAAGAAACCGTTGCGCCACTCGCTCCACTCGCTGGTGAGCATCAGGCTCGCCACCGCTTCGCCGTCCACCTCCAACACGAAGCTGCGTCCGCGAGCCGGATCGCCGAGCAGCGCCGCGACGCCGGCGCGCAGCGTGGCCGCGTCGAGCGCGACGCCCTCCGTTTCGCGAGCCATCGCGCGCGCGAACTCCGCGAGCACCTCGAGGTCGGCGGCCGTCGCCGCGCGAATGCGGGCTTTCGCAGCGTTCATGTCCACTCCTGTTGCGCGACCCCCGTCAGCGGGTGGGCCCTTCGCCAACATCGTACACGACGCGACCGCCGGTGACGGTGCGCAGCACGCGAATCTCGCGGATGCGCGTCGGCTCGACGGCGAGCGGGTTGGCCGAGAGCACGACCAGGTCGGCGCGCTTACCGGCCGCGAGCGTTCCCTTCTCCGCTTCCTCGAAGTGGAGCCGTGCCGCGTCGCGGGTGAAGAGCCGGACGGCTTCGGCGGGAGTCAGCGACTGCTGCGGCTCGAAGCCCTCGCGCGTCACGCAACACTGGATCGCGTGCAGCACGTCCAGCGATTCGACCGGGGCGTCCGAGGCGCCGCCGACCAGTACACCGCCATCGAGCAGCGCGCGCAGCGGGTAGACGTTGCGCGCCCGTGCCGCGCCGAGTCTACGGTGCAGCCATTCCTTCTCCGAGTGGATGAAGAGCGGCTGCGTCGAGACGCAGAGCCCGAGGCGCGCGAGGCGTGCGATCTGCTCGGGCGCCACGATCGAGGCGTGTTCGATGCGGTGGCGGTGATCGCGCCGCGGCGACTCGCTCAGCAGGCGCTCGTAGAGGTCGATGCAGCGCTCGACGGCGCGGTCGCCGATCGCATGCACGCAGATCTGGAACGCGGCGGCATGCGCCGCGCGCATGCGCGCGAGGATCTCGTCCTCGTCGAGGGTCAGGAAGCCGCGCTCGCCGGGGCGGTCGCTGAACGGCTCGTGCATGCATGCCGTGCAACTGCCGAAGGTGCCGTCGGAAAAGATCTTGAAGCCGCCGACGCGGCGTCCGGCGGCGGGATCCTGGAGCGGCGTCGCGCGCAGCGCGACCGCCGCGTCGACGCTGCGCCCGACCAGGATCGCGTAGGTCGAGAACGGCACCTCGTCGAGCAGGACTTGCAGCGCAATCGCCTCGAGACTGCCCGCGGCGCCGGCGGGTCCCTCCGCGTCGGTCTGGAGCACGACGCCCGCCGATGTTATGCCGCACTCCGGGAGCCGCGCGAAGGTCGTGCGCGCACCCTCACGCAGCCGTTCGAGCGAGGGCGACGGCGCCGCCCCGAGCAGGCGTTGCGCGGCGGCCTCGAAGCAGGGGCCGAGCGGGCTGCCGTCGGCGGCGCGCTCGATGCGGCCGGCGGGGGGGTCGGCTGTACCCGCGTCGATGCCCGCCGCCGCGAGCGCGAGCGAGTTGCCCGCGGCGCTGTGCCCGTCGTGCTCGACCACCAGCGTCGGGCGATCGGCGCACGCGGCGTCGAGTTCGGCGCGCGTCGGCAGCCGGCGCTCGGCGAGGTCCTCGTCCTGCAGCTGGAGCCCGACCAGCCACTCGCCCGCGGGCAGGCGCGCCGCGCGGCCGCGCAGCGCGTCCTGCACTTCGGCGATGTTCCGGACCTTCCGCAGATCCGCGTTCAGGTCGAAGTAGACCAGCATGATCGGATGCAGATGGGTGTCGATGAAACCCGGCAGCAGCGCGCGGCCGGCGAGGTCGACGTGCTCGAACTCCGCCGCGCCAGCCGCATGCAACGCGGCTCGACACGTCGCCGCGTCGCCTACCGCAACGATGCGCTCGCCGACGCTCGCGAGCGCCGCGGCGCGCGGGCCCGCCGCTTCCAGCGTGACGACCTCGCCGCCGCTGTAGAGCGTCGCGGGAGCGGAGTCGCTCAACGCGAGCGCTCCAGCACCACGGGCCCGGCGGTCGCGTAGCGATCGAGCGCGTCGACGTCGAGCGTGACGCCGAGTCCCGCTCGCTCCGGCACGCGCACGAAGCCACCGCTGTAGTCGAGTGGATCCACGATCAGGTCGTCTTCCAGCATCACGTGGCCGAAGAGTTCCATCGCGTGACCGAGCACCGATGCGCGCGCCGCGCCGAGCTGCACCTGCGCGGCGGAGGCGATCCCGAGCGGCTGGTTGTGGAGGACGGTGCCGAGCCCCCGCCGCGACGCGTAGTCGATCGCGCGCAGCGCCTGGGTGATCCCGCCGGGTCGCTCGGTGTTGACGCCGATCACGCCGACGGCGCCCAGCTCGATCAGCGCCGTCACGTCGGTCAGCGAGAAGCAACCTTCGTGCGCCATCAGCGGCACCGCGACCCGACTCTGTACGCGCGCCATGCCGAGCCAGTCGCCGGCGCGCACGGGCTGCTCGGCGCAGTCGATGCCGAAGGGTGCGATCGCCTCGATCGCGCGCACCGCTTCGTCCGCGCTGTACGCCTGGTTGTAGTCGACGCGCAGCCGCACTTCGGGGCCGAGCGCCTCGCGCGCCGCTGCGACCACGCGGCGGTCCGTTTCGATGCCGGTGCCGAGCTTCAGGCGAAACGTCTTCGTCCCGCCCTTCTGGAAGGCGAGCGCCATCTCGACCATCGACGCGGCGTCGCCGAGCGGAATCAGCGCGGCGAGCGGAAGCGCGTCGGCGCCGCGTCCGCCCATGAACTCGCAGGCGGCGCGGCCGCAAAGCTGGCCCATCAGGTCGTAGCAGGCCATGTCGAGCAGACCCTTGGCGACTTCGCTGCGCGCGACGTTCGCGTCCATCCGCTCGCGCAGGCCTTCGACGTCGAAGGGACTCGCCCCGAGCAAATAGCGCGCGAGTCCGTGCTCGACGGCGTCGATGATCTGGGCTGGCGAGACGCCCGTCTCGGGCAACCAGACGAAGGCTTCGCCGACGCCGCACGAGCCGTCTTCGGCGCCGAGTCGCGCGATCACGAAATCGCCGCCGGTCCACGGCTCCTCGGCGGCGATCGCCATGCCGAGGCCGCCCGCCGAGCGCGCCATCGCCTCGCGGACCAGCGCGCGGAACGGCACGTGCAGCGGGAACAACTCGATGCGTTCGATGCGCGGCGTCTTCCCCATCGCCGCCGGATCCCCAGCGTTTCTCGTGGGAGTCATTTCAAGCGCGCGGCTGCGTCGCGGCGTCGACGCGCTCCATCCACGCTGCGACACGCGGGTGCGCCCCGACGATCTGTGCGCCCTCGTCGCTGCCGCGGATGCAGAAGAGCTGCGCGAACACGGCGATGTCGGCGAGCGTGAGCGCGGAGCCGACCAGCCACTCGCCGTCGCCGACGAGGCCATCGATGGCGCCCACGTGGCGTTCGACGTCGGCGACGAGCATGTCGACCGGCTTGCGGCCGATGCCCTGACTCCGCACGGTGCGCCGGAAGACGAGCGGCAGCAGGAACGGCGCGACGCGCTGGAACCAGGCGGACTCGTACTTGGTGAGTTGCGGAAGCCAGCGCCGCCGGTTGTGCGGCAGCGCGAAGCGCAACGTCATCTCGTAGAAGTAGAGGCTCTCGTCGGCCCAGTCCTCGAGCACGTGGACCAGCGCGCGCTCGAGTGGGTGCCTGGGCATCAGCGGCGGCTCGGGGAAGCGCTCTTCCAGGTAGTACGCGATGTCGGTCGAGTCGGCGACGCGCCGGCCGTCGTCTTCGATCGTGGGCAACTTGCCGATGCGGTTCACGCGCCGCACGTCCGTGAAGCTGCGGCTGGGCGGAATCTCGTGCACCTGGTAGGGCACGCCCTTCACGTGCAGGATGCGGCGGACCTTGTCGCAGAACGGCGAGATCTCGAACTGGTGCAGGACGATCATCGTTCCTCCGAGCGCCGACCCTAGTACGGCTCCGCCGCCGGCGCGAAATCGCCGCTCGCCGTGATGAACGAAACGGGCGCTTTGCGAGTGTTCCCTATCATGCGCCCACTCCAGAGACCAGGGGGTTCCCTTGACCGACCGCGGATCGGCCGGCGCGCGGCGCCGCGCAGGCCATCGCCTCGCCAGCGACGTCGTCCCGAGCCACTACGACCTGCACCTCGACGTCGATCCCGAGCGCGGACCCGAGTACCGCGGCGAGCTGAAGATCGCGGTGGAGCTGCGCACGTCGGTGCGCGCGATCGAGCTGCACGCCGCCGAGCTGCGCATCACCTGTGCGCGCGTCGCGACCGACCAGGGCCTGCTCGGCGCGCGCGTCGAGATGCGTCCCGAGAGTGAGACGATCGCGATCCGCCTCGCGCGACCGGTAGCTCCCGGCAAGGTCGAGGTACAGCTCTCGTTCACGGGCAAGCTGCGCGACAACCTGCGCGGCCTCTACGCCGCGAGCGACCAGGGCCAGCGCTACGCGCTCTCGCAGCTCGAGGCCGCCGACGCGCGGCGCTTCTTCCCGTGCTTCGACGAACCCGCGATGAAGGCGCGCTTCCGGATCGCGGTGACGACGCGCGCGTCGAACGCGGTGCTCTCGAACGCACCCGTCGCCGACGAGGTCGCGCTGCCGGAAGGACGCAAGACGGTACACTTCGCAGAGACGCCGCCGCTCTCGACCTACCTCGTCGCGCTCGCGGTCGGCCCTTTCGAGCGCTCGATCGCAAGCCGCTGCGGACCCACCGAGATCCGCATCTGGCACGTGCCCGGCAAGGGCAAGCTCACTGGCTTCGCGCTCGAAGCGGCACGCGAGTGCCTGTTGCGCCTAGAGCGCTGGTTCGGGCTGCCCTATCCGTACGCGAAGCTCGATCTCGTCGCCGCGCCCGACTTCGAGGCGGGCGCGATGGAGAATGCCGGCGCGGTCTTCTTCCGCGAGAACCTGCTGCTGCTCGATCCGGCGGCGGCGACGCTCGCCGAGAAGAAGCGCGCCGCAGAAGTGATCTGTCATGAGCTGGCGCACATGTGGTACGGCGATCTCGTCACGATGGCGTGGTGGGACGACCTCTGGCTAAACGAGTCGTTCGCCACCTGGATGGCGTTCCAGATCGTCGACGGATGGCGTCCCGAGTGGAAGATGTGGCAGGACTTCCAGCACCACCGCGCCGCCGCGCTGCGCCTCGACGCGCTGCGCCACAC
>JAGSPS010000185.1 GCA_018262315.1 Deltaproteobacteria bacterium
TAGTAGAGGTTCGAGACCGACTTCCGCTTGGTGTTCGCGTGGGCGTAGGTGTTGATCGCCTGCATCGCGAGCGGCGTGTACGTCGTGCAGTTGTTGAGCGCCGTGTCGAGGACGCCGTAGTTGCAGGTGCCGCTCTGGCCGGCGAAGGACGAGCGCGCCTGGAGGCCGTCGTTGCCGCACATCTCGAACGACACGACGCGCGTCGTCGAGTTCTGCATGTACGAGCGCTCGCCGACGATCTTGTTGTTGTAGATGTCGCTCGCCACCGCGCCCGACTTGGTGCGGCGGATCACCTCGATGTCGGTGCCCCACTTGTTGGACAAATATTCGCCGTTCACCATCGGCGCCGCGCGCCGCGCGACGTTGAAGACCGAGCCGCGATAGCCGGCGTAGATCGAGTCGCCGTACGCGACCAGCCGGTACTTCGTGGTCGTGCCCGATCGGTCGATCGTCCAGGACGTGTTCTGGTTGATCGTGCTGGCGCTCGCCGCAACGCTCCAGCCGATCGCCGCCACCCCCGCCAAGGCGAGCGCAGCGCCTCGCAGAGTCGATGAGAGTCGATCCATGCTTTCCCCTTTCAGCGGTTGCACCCGTGCCCCGCTCTGATGGGCCAGCAGCTTCTCATGCGCGGCCGCATCCGAAAAGAAAAAAGTGAAGCGATCTCGGCCTGCACGAGTCCGTCGCGGCGCTCGCAGACGAGACCGCGGCTATGATCGGCCGCCATGTGGATCCGGATCGCGGCCGTGTTCGGTGTCGTCGGGGTCGCTCTCGGCGCGTTCGGCGCCCACGCGCTGCGCGCTCGCCTCGCGCCGGAGCAGCTGGCGTCGTGGCAGACCGCCGTCCACTACCAGCTGTTTCATAGCGTCGTCCTGCTCGCGCTCGGCCTCTACGGCGCCGCTAGCGGGCGCGCGCTCGGGGCGTCGCCCTGGCTCTTCGCGGGCGGCATCGTGCTCTTTTCGGGCTCGATCTACGCGCTGGTGCTCGGGTCCGGGCGCTGGCTCGGTCCGGTGACGCCGCTCGGCGGTATCGCGCTGATGGCCGGCTGGATCTCGCTCTGGTTCCTGGCGCGACCGCATTGACGCCACTCAGCGATGGCCGTGGCGGTGGTGCAGGTCCGGCCAATGCGGGTGGGAATGCGCGAGCGGCTCGTGGCGATGCCAGTGGCTGTGCTGCCGCTCGGAGACGAGCGCGGGATGTTCGTGGGTGTGGTGGCCGTCGTCGTGGCGGTGGGCGTGCAGGTGTTCGATCTCGCCGTGAACGTGTTCGTGCTCGTGTTGGGAGCGCACGATCGCCGCGACCGCCGCGACCAGTAGCGCCGCGCCGGCGAGCTGCGCGCCGGCGATCGGCTCGCCGAGGGCGCCCCAGGAGAGCGCGGCCCCCGCAAACGGCGCGACCGCGAAGAGCGCCTGCGAGCGCGTCGCGCCGAGCTGCTGCGCCGCCGCGATGTAGAGCGCGACGCTGGCGCCGTAGCAGAGCGCCCCGACCGCGAGTCCGCCCACTGCCACCGCGGCCGATCCCGCGAACGGCGCCAGCGCGAGCCCGAGCGAGAGGTTGGTGGTCCCCGCGATCGCGCCCTTCCAGAACGTGCTCGACGCAGGCGTGATGCCGTCGATGCGAGCGGTCAGGTGGTTGTCGATTGCCCAACACAGACACGCGGCCACTACCCAGAATGCGGCGACGATCCCGGGCCAGCCGGCGTCGCCCGACACGACCATGCCGGCCAGCACCACGCCGGCCACCCCGAACCATCCCTTCCGACCGAGCGGCTCGCGGAACCACAGCACACCGAGCACGGCAGTCGCTGCCAGCTCCAGGTTCAGCAGCAGCGATACGGAACCTGCCGACGAGACGCGCAACCCCACGAGCAGGAATACGGGACCCGCGACGCCGCCAAGGCCGATGGCGCCGAGCAGTCGCAATGCATTGCGCTGGCCCATCGCGCGCAGCGAGCGCTTGCCGCGCTCGCGTGCAAAGGGCAGCGCGGTGCCGAGCGCCGCGCCGAGATAGAGCAGGCCCGCGAGCTGGAGCGGCGTGGCCGAGGCGAGCAGCCACTTGCTCGCGGGCGTCGAAGCGCCGAAGAGCAGCGCCGCGAGCAACGCCTGCGCGATGCCGCTCACGATCTCGCCCCGCAGCGCGCGATGAAGGGAGCTTGCGGGGCGTACGACAGCGGAACCTCGATTACGAGCCGCTCAACCCTTGACGGCGCAGGAGAAGAACGCCGCCTCGTCGTCTCGCTGCACGGCCTGGTACTTCTGCCAGAACTCGGTGTCTACGGCCTTCAGGTGCGGAGACGTCCCGGTCTTGCGGTAGCGGCGCAGATGGCCGGGCCCACCGTTGTACGCGGCCCAGGTCGCGCGCGCGAGGTTGTCCTCGCCGCCGGGCGCCATTTGTTCCTTGGCGCGGAGCGCGTGCTTGCGGAAGTAGCGGTAGAGGATCTGGGCGCCGGCCTTGCTGTTGTATTCGATACTGCTGGAGACGCTGCGGGAGTCGTATATGCCGCGCCACACGCGCGTGTTGACCTGCATCAGTCCATACGACGGACCGGGGCCGCGAACCGCCGCGACCTGCCCTCCCCGCTTCTCGAATTGGCGCCAGCAGCTCTCCTGCCACGCCGTCGTCGCCACCAGATCGCGGTAGATCTCGAAGTGCTCGGGCGGCAGCTTCCGCTCAGCCACCTCGCGCGCCGTGCCGTCGAGCATCTTGCGCACGATCGGCAGGTACTCGCGCAACTCACGCTCGCCACCGGGCACCCAGTTGTCGAGCCGCTTGACGAGCGTTTCCCATTCCGAGCCCGAGGATGCGGCACTGGCCGCCGGCACGATCCAATTGCCGGCGCCCTCGGCGATGCGCGCAAGTAGCGCGAGCGGGCCGAAGCGGAACGCGGCCGTGGGGCTCGCGCCGAGCAGCGGGCTCTCCTCGAACGGCGCGAGCGGCTCCTCGAAGTCGAAGACCCGCCGCAGCTCCGGATCCACCGCGGTGTCGTACGCGAGCGGATCGGCGCCGCCCTTCGGGAGGATCGCCTGGGCGAGTTCGCGCAGCTTGGCCGGCGTTGCGGCGCTGTCGCCGAGCCAGCCGCGCGCGCGCGCCGCGTTCATCAGGCGACCGCTCTGCAGGAAGCGCCGGTACTTCTCGGCGGCCTCGGGCGCCAGCTGCGTCGCGACGCGGTCGAGCAGCGGGTCGAGGCGCTCCCACGAAGAACCGAACTGCGCAGCCAACCAGGGCGGCGCGTCGACGGTGGCTTTCGCGAGCGTAGCCACGATCTCGTAACGCTGGTCGAGCAGCAGCGCGAACAGGTCGTCGCGAAGCTCCTCTTGCGCCGAGTCCTCGCCCGCGCGCTTCACGACGGCGGTGAGGAACGCGTCCCAGAGCTGGGCGGCTTCCTCACGCGAGAGCGCCGGCGGCGCATCGGCCGGGGCGCGGACCGCCTGCTTCGCCTGGAAGCTGTGTAACAGCTCGGCGAGATCGGCCGCCCCGCTGGGAGGCGCCAGGGCGAATGACGCGATCAGACCTACCGCCAGGGCGGCTGTCGAGTTCCTGCACCCGTTGGGTCGTGTCACGTGGCTCATTGCGCTCCTCCGTCTCTTCTTGGGGGACGGCACGGCGGGCCAGCCTAGCGGATGCATCGGCAGAGCCGGACGAGGCTTCGCCGGGCCTTCATGCCGCTGTCAGCTCCCCGCCACAGTCGGGAGGAGAGAGAGCGCTTCCCTTTGGGGCGCCGTGACGTGAACGTCGCCGCAGATGAAGAGACCCTTACGACCCCGGGGGCCGGCGGTCAGACCGAAGCAGGCAACAGCCGCGACGGCGTGCGGGTCGTGGTCACCCAGAGTTGGTGGACGGCGCGCGTTGCGCCGACGTGTAGCAGGCGCCGATTCGAGGGCGTCTCGCGGAAACTCTCGGCGGAAACCTCGACGAGGATCACGTAGTCGAACTCGAGTCCCTTGGCCTGCTCGATTTCGGTGACCTCGACGCCGGGCGCGAACGCGAAGTGCCCCCCCACGACGCGCCGCAAGCGCGGCACGTCACCCTGTTCCAGCCCTTCGGCGTAGAGCGCGCTGATCTCGCTCGTGGGCGTCAGCACGGCCACCGACGCGAGCGGTTCCTCATCGGCGAGACGGCGCAACGCCTCGGCCAGGAACGCCACACACGCGCCGGCGTCGGTGAACGCGAACACCTCCACGGGCGGACCGCTGCGCAGCACGTCGGGCGGCTCGTCCTCGGCGAGCGGACCGAGCAGCGCCCGCGAGAACTCGACGATCTCGCGCGTCGAGCGGTAGGCGACGCGCAGCGTGCGCAGCTCGGGCGTGGGAACGTCGAGCCCGCCGAGGAGATCGGCCCAGGAAGCCGACCCGGAATGCTCGACGGTCTGCTGCTGCGTGTCGCCCGCCAGTGTCATGCTCGGCGATTCCGAGAGACAATCGCGGATCACGCGCAACTCGAGCAGCGAGAAGTCCTGCACCTCGTCGACGGCGACGTGGCGGTAGCGCAGCGGAACGCCCGGTCGCTCGGGCAGCGGCCCGGCGCGTCGCTGCCAGGCGCGCAACAGCAGTGCGTCGTCCTCGGCGTCGAGAGCGGCTGGCGATTCGGCGTCGCCCTCGAAGAACGCGACGAGTTCTTCGTGGCGCGCGCGACACCAGTCGGCCGCGGCGCGCAGCTCGGCGAGCGAGAGCACGTTCGCCGGATGGCGGAGCAATACGTTCTCGAGCAGCGCGACGTTCGTCTGCACGCTCGCCCAGTCGTCCACCGCCTGGGCGACGGTCGCGGGACCGGGCGTCATGCGCACGTGCTCGGCGAGCGCGAACTCGAGCGCCGGATGGAGCTTCAGGCGGCGCACGAAATCGGGTGTGTCCATGCGCCGCTCGCGCGGCAGCACCGGAAAGAGCCGGCGCACCTGCTGCTCGGCCCATTCCGGGAAGGTGAGCACGCGCACGCGCGCGACGCCGAGACCCGGCAGCACGTGCGAGACGTAGTCGCGCAGCGCCGGCGAGAGCGTGAGGAAGAGTGTCGTCGGCGCGTCGATCTCGGGATCCTGGTAGGCGAGATACGCAATTCGGTGCAACGCGACCGTGGTCTTGCCCGAGCCCGCCGTGCCGCGCACCACGAGGAAACCGGGACCGGGCCGGCCGATCGCGTCGAACTGCTCGGGGTCGAGCAGGCCCGCGATGTCGGGCAGGTGTTTGTCGACGCGGCGCCGCACGCCCTCTGGGTCGGTGCCGAGCCAGCGCTCCGCCGCGGCGCCGAGTGCGTACGCGCGCAACGCCGCCCCTTCGCCGCCCGCGAGGCGCGGCCCGCGCGCCGCCGTCGCCGTCCAACCGGTCGCGCTGCGCACGAAGCTTCCCTCCGGCGCGTCGATGCGTTCGAGCGCGCCGTCGCGGATCGCGACGGTGCGGCGCGCCACCACTTCGCCCGCAACGACGCGCCCGCCGAGCTCTTCCTCGTAGCGGTCGCCCTGCTCGTAGCGATAGAAGAGCTTCGAAACCGGTGCGTGACGCCAGTCCACCACGCGCACGCCGCCCTTGATACAGGTCGCCTTGCCGATGCACACGTCGCGCTCGCGATCGCTCTCGCGCAGTCGCAGATGCGCGAAGTACGGTGAGTCGGCGTCCACCTCGGGCGCCTCGCCCGACGCCCGGAGCTGTCGCAGCAACGCGCTGCCGCGATCCCATTGCTCGAGGAGGGCCTGATGGTCCTTCCGTTCTTCGCCGCTCACCAGGAGTTCGCGGACGCGCTCGAGTTCGCGAACCAGGCCGTTCTCGGCGCTGCGATCGCGCGGCGGCACTTTCGCAAGCGCCTCGCGCACCTGCTCGAGCAGGCGAAGCTCTTCCTCGACGACGGGGTCTGCCACCGCGGCCCTCGCAATTGAAGAGGAAGGGGTGTAGACGAGCCGCGCGCAGCGCGCCAAGTTGCCGGCGTGACGGAAGACGCAGATCGGAAGCGCTACATCACGGCGCGGGGCTTCCGAGTCCTGCAGCAGGAGCTGGTGCAACTCCTGCGCGTCGAGCGGCCGCGCGTCACCCGCGAGGTCGCAACGGCCGCCGCCCAGGGCGATCGCTCCGAGAACGCCGAGTACATCTACGGCAAGAAGCGACTGCGTGAGATCGATCGGCGCATCGAGTTCCTGACCAAGCGACTCGACGAACTCGAGGTCGTGCGCCCCGATCCCTCCCAGGCGGGCCGCGTCTTCTTCGGAGCCTACGTCGCCGTCGAAGACGAGGCGGGAACAGTGACGGAGTATCAGGTGGTGGGTCCCGACGAGTTCGACGTCGCGGCCGGTCGCATCAGCATCGATGCGCCGCTCGGTCGCGCACTGCTCGGCCGCCGCGAAGGCGACGAGATCGCAGTCGAACGGCCCAAAGGTCGAGTGACCTTCACCGTGATCGGAATCCGCTACGACGACAGTGCTGCACCGTGACTCACGACGCAGTGCGTCTCGCAGCGTTTTTCGTTGTAGCCAGAGCTCCGAAGCTGCCATCATGCCGGCCCGCGCGAAGGTTGCTGGCGACCGGCTGAGCGCAAGGGGGAAGCGCGTGTACGGGCGAAGCGAAGTGCGGGGAGCGGCGGTTTGTTTCGCCGGGATCTTTCTGTTGCTCGTCGCGGCGCCGGCGCGCGCCTTGGGATCTCGCGCAGTGGTACAACATCGCCAGCGTCGAGCTGGAGGCGAAGCCGTTCCCGAACGGCCTCGGCCCGATCGAGATCTTCGAGTTCTACGTGCGCGCCGAGGCGCGCTACGACTGCGTGTGGACGCGCGCCTGCGGAATCTTCCCGTCGGTCAACACCTACGGCGACCGCGCCGCGCGGCTCCCCAATCGGCTCATCCAGGGCGACGCCGCCGGTTTCACGGGCACGCTGCGCAACGGCGACTCGCGGCTGGCGTCGAACGTGGACCGCAACAACTACCAGCTCGCCTATCGCAACGCGCCACAGCGCGAACTGCACGAGCCGCTGCGCTTCGACCAGTTGCCCGGGATCGTGAGTCTGTTCGGGAACGGGATGGGTCCCAACGAGGTCTTCGAGCCGCTTCTGGCGGGGCTCAGCGACGACCCCCCCTCGCGCTACCTCGACAGCATCCTGAAGCGCTGCAAGTTCGGCGTGAAGAACTCGCGTGGCGGCGAGAACGGCCAGATCTTCGACATCCTCGGCCCCTGGAATCCCGGCTGCGAGATCGACGAGATCGGATCGCTCCGCTTCAAGCCGAACCCGCTCTCGCGCAGCGAATTCCTCTCGGTGCTGGCGGGTGTCGACGGCATTCCGAATACCGGCGACGAGTGCGCGAACCCGCGCTACGCGAACCCGCCGCAACAGACCGGCTGCCCCGGCGATCCGACCCGGCCGATCATCGCGCCCACCGGTCGCGGCAACCTGCCGTTCCGCGCCGCGCCGTTCTACCTCTCGGGGGATCGCGGTGTGCCCGAGACCGCCGCGCAGGGACTCTACCTGCCGAGTGCGGCGCTGGTGCGCGAGATCCAGGGCGGGAAACTCGACTCGATCGACCAGAACTTCAGCCAGGCGGAGCTCGCCTGGAACCGCGGCTCGAGCCAGCACGACGAGAAGGAGTTGAAGGAGGCGTACGCCGACCTCGAGATGTTCGAGGGCCGCTTGTGGATGCGCCTCGGCAAGCAGGCGATCGTGTGGGGCAAGACGGAGCTGTTCCGCAACACGGATCAGTTCAACCCGCAGGATTTCGCGCTGGCGTCGCTGCCGGGACTCGAGGAGTCGCGCATCGCGCTGTGGGCGGCGCGCGGGACCTGGTCGTTCTACAACTTCGGGAAGATCGAAGACGTGCGCCTCGAATTGGCGGTCAACTTCGACGACTTCGAGCCCGCCGATCTCGGCCGCTGCGGCGAACCCTTCGCCGTCGAGCTGGTGTGCGGCATCACCTTCGGCTATTTCGCGCACGGCTTCGCGGGCGCCGGTCTCGCCGGCCAGGACAAGCCGCCCGCACCGTGGGAAGACGTGTCGGGAATCGAAGCCGGCGGGCGACTCGAGTGGCGCTACGGCCGCTTCAGCTTCCAGCTCTCCGACTTCTACGGCTACGACGACTTCCCGTATCCGCGCCGGATCTCGACCTATGAACACAACGTCGATCCGGACACGGGACGCCCGCGGCGCGCGGGCCATCACGGCCCGTGCACGACCGGCGCCGAGCCCGCCTGTCTCGGCACCGCCAACGCCGTCCTGGTGGACGCCGCCGGCAACCCGATCCGCCTCGGCGACAGCAACCAGGACGGCGTACCGGACACGCTCTACGAGCGCGGCGATCCGCTGTGGAAGAGCGGCGACCTCGTGATCAACGCGGCCCAGCAGGCCGACGCGCTCCAGAACCACCCCGCCAACCAGACCGCGTTCGCCTTCGGCAGCATCCTGTGCGGAACCGCCGGCCACAACTCCGATCCCGCCCTCTGCAGCTGGGTCTCCCTGAACGGGAAGGAAGGCCCGGGCGCGACGATCAGCACGATGGTGAACGGCGCATCGGCCATCATTGCCGGCAGCCGGTCCGCGACGCAGGCCGCTTTCAACACCGGCAGCTTCTGCACGCTGGCCATCGGAACGACCGAGACCAAGAATGCGGATTGCATCAGCGCGATCAAGAGCACGTTGCGCCCGCTCAACGTCGATCTCAGCGACTGCGGGAGGCAGATCCCCAACTCGCCGCTTCCTTGCGCGATCCCCGGCGGTGCGAACCTGGGCGCCTTCAGCGACGGCGGCGACAACCCGTTCCACCGTCCCTCGCTCAACCCGGACATCTACTCGGTCGCCCTCGGCGCGAGCCTCACGCCCGAGCAGGAGGCGCTGCTGGGCTGCGGGCCGTTCTACCGCAATGACTGCGACGTCGACGGCGTCGACTTCCTGAACGCCGACGCCAGCGTACTGATCCAGTCGTGGCCGGGCTTCGAGGGCACACTCGGAAGTGTCGATTCCTACGACCTCCGGGACACCAGCTTCGCGCACCCGGGCACGGTCGGCTTCGTGGGGGGGCCCGTGGGCAGCGTGTTCGCAGACGGCCGACTCCGCTTCCTGCCGGGCTCGCTCGGACCGAACGACCCGGGCTACGACTCGCTCGTCGACGGCTGCACCGGACCGGGCCCCGCCGGTTGCAACGCCGGCGACGTGGCGACGATCGACGCGAACCGGGACGGTGTCGCCGACCTCACCGTGACGCGCACGCGCGACGCATCCGAACTCACCGATCCGCTCACCGGCCAGCGCTTCGCCAGCGAACTGGCCGCCCTCTCGCGCAATGTGCTGATGATGTTCGCGACGGGCGGCGCCCGGCCGCAGGATCCGTACCGCCCGTTGCTCTCGGAGTTCGACATCTACGATCCCGAAGGACTCGGCCTGATCAACAACCCCGCTTCCCCCTACAACGGCCAGGTGCGGCCCGGCGTCGACCCGTCCGCGGTCGACGTCGCAAACAAGAAGGCCGTCGCCTGCGGCATCTACAAGCCGCAGCTCTGCAAGAACATTCGCAATCTGTTCAGCAGTGTCGGGGTGCGGCGCAACGCGGTGCGCGCGGGCGCCAACAACGGCTTCGGTCGTCGCGACTTCGTCTGGCATTCGGGCGGGGAGCTGGTGCTCGACTACAACAAGCGCAACGTGCTCGGCTTCGCCTTCGACTTCGACGAAGAGCGCACCAAGAGCAACTGGGGCGTCGAGGCGACCTGGGTCAGCAAGCAGAACTTCGTCAACAACGACGCGTACGACGGCATCTCGGACGTCGACACCTTGAACCTCACCGTCTCGGTGGACCGCCCCACCTTCATCAACTTCTTGAATCAGGGCCGCACCTTCTTCTTCAACTCGCAGTGGTTCTTCCAGTACATCCCCGACTACCAGAAGAACTACTACGCGAACGGGCCGCTGAACGTGCTGGCGACCTTGACGGTCTTCACCGGCTACCACCAGGATCGGCTGATGCTGTTCTCGACGCTGGTGTACGACTTCAACTCGAACTCGGGCGCCCTGCTGCCGTCCGTGATCTACCGCTTCACCGAGAACCTTTCGGTTGCGATCGGCGTGAACGTCTTCTTCGGGACGCAACAGCTCCGCGACGCCCCGATCAACGAGATCCGGCCGGAGCTCAACCGCGTCGGCCACAACGCCTACCAGGACGCCGTCGAGAACGGCCTCAGCGCGCTGCGCGAGCGCGACGAGATGAATCTCAACGTCCGCTACACGTTCTGAGCGGAC
>JAGSPS010000186.1 GCA_018262315.1 Deltaproteobacteria bacterium
CTTCTTCGCGAGCAGGCCGGCAGCGAGCATCACGCTCGGGTTCGAGGTGTTCGTGCAGCTGGTGATCGCGGCGATCACCACGGAGCCGTGGCGCAGCGTCGCGCGCGCGCCGTCGACGTCGATCTCGACGGCGGCCTCCGCCGGGGCGCCCTTCGACAGCTCGGGCAACGCCCGCGCGAACGACGCCTTCGCGTCCGCGAGTGCGACGCGATCCTGCGGCCGGCTCGGCCCGGCGATGCTCGGCTCGATGCTCGCGAGGTCGATTTCGAGGCGCTCCGAGTAGCTCGCCTCCGGAGTCGCAGTGTCGTGGAAGACGCCCTGCGCGCGCGTGTACGCCTCGACCAGCTCCACCTGGGCCTCGCTGCGGCCCGAGAGCCGCAGGTAGCGCAGCGTCTCGGCGTCCACCGGGAACATCGCACAGGTGGCGCCGTACTCCGGACACATGTTCGAGATCGTTGCGCGGTCGGCGAGCGCGAGCGCCGCCATCCCCGGCCCGAAGAACTCGACGAACTTGCCGACGACGCCGTGCTTGCGCAGCAACTGGGTGACGCGCAACACCAGGTCCGTCGCGGTCACACCCTCGCGCAGCGACCCGTCGAGCTTCACGCCGACCACGCGCGGCACCAGCATCGCGATCGGCTGGCCCAGCATCGCCGCCTCGGCCTCGATGCCGCCGACGCCCCAGCCGAGCACGCCGAGGCCGTTGATCATGGTGGTGTGCGAGTCCGTGCCGACCACCGTGTCGAAGCAGGCCTGCGGCAGCCCTCCGGAACCATGTGTTTGCAAGCCAGTCTTGGCGGCCGGCCCCTCGCCCGCCATCACCACGCGCGCGAGATACTCGAGGTTCACCTGGTGCACGATGCCGGTGCCGGGCGGGACGACCTTGAAGTTGGCGAGCGCCGATTGTCCCCAACGCAGGAACACGTAGCGCTCGCGGTTGCGCTCGAACTCGCGCGCGACGTTGGTGCGGAACGCGTCGGGCGTTCCGAAGGCGTCCACCTGCACCGAGTGGTCGATCACCAGCTCGACCGGTTGCAGCGGATTGATCTTGTTCGGGTCGCCGCCCATCGCGGTCATCGCGTCGCGCATCGCGGCGAGGTCCACGACGCACGGGACGCCGGTGAAATCCTGGAGCACGACGCGCGCGGGCAGGAAGCTGATCTCGCGCGCGGGCTCGGCGTTCGCATCCCAGCGCGCCAGCGCCTCGATCGACGCGGGCGTGACGTTGCGCCCGTCCTCGTTGCGCAACAGGTTCTCGAGCAGGATGCGCAGCGCGAGCGGCAGGCGACCCACCGGGAGGCCGCGCGCTTCGAGCGCGCCGAGTGCGAAGATCTCGTATTCGCGGCCGCCCGCGCGCAGCGTACGACGAGCCCCGAAGCTGTTCATGGCGTCTCCCTGCATCGCGATCTGGGTGTGCGGGCCAACCTAGCGGAGTGAGTTTCGAGTTCACAGCCGGAGCGCGTGAGCTGCGACGGCGAGCTACACGCGCATCGGGCGCGCGCAGGAGTGCTCTCGTGGCACACCCCATCGTCCAGCCGATAGGCTCGCCCGCCATGCCGCTCGACCCCGACAGCCTGGAGCGCCTCGTCCCGCAGGCGGTCGATCCCGCGGATCGGGCGGCGCGCGAGACGCTCTCGCTGCACCTCGCGCGTTACGAGTTCGCGGCGCGCGTCGCGCGGCCGGGACGACTGCTCGATCTGGCCTGCGGCGTCGGCTACGGCACACAGCTGCTGCTCGCGAGCAACCCGGCGCTCGGCCCGGCGCTGGGCGTCGACATCGCGCCCGACGCGGTCGCCTACGCGACCGCGCACTACGGCGGCCCGCGCGTCCGCTTCGTCGCCAGCGACGCGTTGCGCTTCGAAGATGCCGACGGCTTCGACACCATCGTGAGCCTCGAGACGATCGAGCACGTCCCCGATCCCGCGGCACTCTTCGCGAAGCTCGCCGCGCTTTTGCGGCCTGGCGGACGCCTCGTCGCGTCGGTGCCGACGACGCCTTCCGTCGATCTCAACCCGCATCACCTCCACGATTTCAGCGAGGCGTCGTTCGCGGCGTTCGGCGCCCGCCACGGCCTGCGCGAGGTCGATCGAATGAAGCAGGTCCAGCGCCTGGCGCTCGGCACGGCGCGGCGCGGCCGCCGCTTCACGCGCGACAAGCTGCGCGCGAATCTGCCGGGCTACTACCTCTCGCATCCCGATGCGCTGCTGCGACGCGTCGCCACCACGCTGCGCCACGGCTTCGCGAATCACTACCTCACGATCGCCTGGGAAAAGAGCCTTTGAGCGCGCGCGTCGAGCTGGCACTCGCTTCGGCACCCGCTCTGCGACGCCTACGAGATGCTGCTCTCGCCATGGGCGGATTCAGGGCGCAAACCCCGAAGCCCCTGCTAGCTTGGGGTCGGTCGCTGGGTGTGGCTGCAAGCACGGCCTGAGACGCGACTTCCGGACCGAGGGGCTCCGGTGCGTTGCGAAGCCCCGGAACCTGATCCGGCCAAGTCCCCGGGCGAACCGGGCCCGACGGAACCGGCGTAGGGAAGCGACGCATGGTCACCGCCACTCCGCTCCAGCTCGAAAACCGCGTGACGCGCGATCCGCTGCCGGGTTCGCGCAAGATCTACCTCGAGGGTTCGCTGCCCGGCGTGCGCGTGCCGATGCGCGAAGTGCGCCAATCGCCGACGCGCCGCAGCGGTCCCGGCGGCGAGACGATTCTCGACGAGAACCCGCCGGTCGTGCTCTACGACACCTCGGGACCGTTCACCGATCCGGACGTCACGATCGAGCTGCGCCGCGGTCTCGCGCCGCTGCGCGATGCGTGGATCCGCGCGCGCGGCGACGTCGACGCGGCCGGCGGGCCTTCGTCGGCGTTCGTGCGCGCGCGCGAACACGACGCGCACCTCGCCGGGCTGCGCTTCGAGCGCACGCGACCGGTGCTGCGCGCGAAGCCGGGACGTTGCGTCACGCAGATGCACTACGCGCGGCGCGGCGAGATCACGCCCGAGATGGAATTCGTCGCGATCCGCGAGAGCCAGCGCGCCGAGGCGCTGCGCGAACTCGCGGCGCAGCATCCCGGCGAGTCGTTCGGCGCTGCCATCCCGCAGGTCATCACGCCCGAGTTCGTGCGCGACGAGGTGGCGCGCGGTCGCGCGATCCTGCCGGCCAACGTCAACCATCCCGAACTCGAACCGATGGCGATCGGCCGCAACTTCCTGGTCAAGATCAACGCCAACATCGGCAACAGCGCCGTCACGAGTTCGATCGAGGAAGAAGTCGAAAAGCTGGTGTGGGCGACGCGTTGGGGCACCGACACCGTGATGGATCTCTCCACCGGCAAGCACATCCACGAGACGCGCGAGTGGATCCTGCGCAACAGCCCCGTGCCGATCGGCACCGTGCCGATCTACCAGGCGCTCGAAAAGGCCGGCGGCCGTCCCGAGGAACTCACCTGGGAGCTGTTCCGCGACACGCTGATCGAACAGGCCGAGCAGGGCGTGGACTACTTCACGATCCACGCGGGCGTGCTGCTGCGCTACGTCCCGCTCACCGCGCGGCGCCGCACCGGCATCGTGTCGCGCGGCGGCTCGATCTTGGCGAAATGGTGCCTCGCGCATCACCAGGAGAACTTCCTCTACGTCCACTGGGACGAGATCTGCGAGATCATGGCCGCCTACGACGTCGCCTTCTCGATCGGCGACGGGCTGCGTCCCGGCTCGATCGAGGACGCCAACGACGCCGCGCAGTTCGGCGAGCTGAAGACGCAGGGCGAGCTCACGAAGCGCGCGTGGGACTTCGACGTGCAGGTGATGAACGAAGGTCCCGGTCACGTCCCGATGCACATGATCAAGGAGAACATCGAAAAGCAGCTCGAGTGGTGCGGCGAGGCGCCGTTCTACACGCTCGGCCCGCTCACCACCGACGTCGCGCCCGGCTACGACCACATCACCAGCGCGATCGGCGCCGCGATGATCGGCTGGTACGGCACGGCGATGCTCTGCTACGTGACGCCGCGCGAACATCTCGGACTGCCCGACCGCGAGGACGTGAAGACGGGGGTCGTCGCGTACAAGATCGCCGCGCACGCGGCGGATCTCGCCAAGGGCCACCCCGGCGCGCAGCTGCGCGACAACGCGCTCTCGAAGGCGCGCTTCGAGTTCCGCTGGGACGACCAGTTCAACCTGTCGCTCGATCCCGATACGGCGCGCCGCCTCCACGATGCGACGCTGCCCGCCGACGCGCACAAACTCGCCCACTTCTGCTCGATGTGCGGGCCAAAGTTCTGCTCGATGGAGATCACCCAGCAGATTCGCGATTACGCGCGCGAGCACGACGTCGAGCCCGAGGCCGCGCGCGAGCAGGGTATGGCGGAGATGAGCGACAGCTTCCTTGCGCGCGGCGCCGAGTTGTATTCGAAGGCGTGAGTCCCCCTCGATGAGCAACGACCGCGCCGAGCTGCCGGACCGTCGCGCCGGCTCGGTGGTTGCGCGCGTGGGCGGCGCGCTGGTGCTGCTCGGCGCATCGCTCTTCCTGATGCGGCCGTTCCTCGTTCCGATCGCCTGGGCGGGGATCCTCGGCTACCTCACCTGGCCGCTGTATCGCGGCGTGCGGCGACACACCCGGCGCCCGCGGCTCTCGGCGGCGCTCTTCACGCTCGCCGTCGCGCTGCTGATCGGCGTGCCGGTGGCGTGGATCCTGGTCGCGCTCGCGACCGAAGCCTCGAATGGGATCGGCGCGGCGCGCGAGTGGGTGAACGCCGGCGCGCCCTTCCCGAGCTGGATCACCGAGCGGTCCTGGCTCGCGACGCGTCTCGAGCGGTTGCGCTCGGGGTCGATCGTCGAACCCACCGAGATCGCGAAGTACGCGACGAGCTACGCGGCGAACGTCTCCGGCCAGCTCGTCGCGGTGGCGGGCAGCCTCGCCGGCAACGCCTTCAAGTTCGCCATCACGATGACGACGCTCTTCTTCTTCTACCTCGACGGCGAGAAGCTGATCGAGCAGGCGGCGCGCCTGGTCCGCGTGATCTTCCCGCAGGCGCGCGAACAGCTGCTGCCGTACGTCGGCGGTGTGGTGCGCGCCGTGGTATTCGGGCTGCTCGGCACGGCGATCGTCCAGGGCATGGTTGCCGGATTCGGCTTCTGGCTGTTCGGCGTGCCGTCGCCGGTGGCGCTCGGCGCGCTCACCAGTGTCGGGTCGTTCATTCCGATGGGCCCCGTGCTGGTCTGGGCCGGCGCGACGCTGTGGCTGCTCGCGAACGATCACCTGGCCGCGGCGGCCGGCATGGCGATCTGGGGCATGGGGCTCGTCAGCACGATCGACAACGTGCTGCGCCCGATCCTGATCAGCGGCGGCCCGGCGAACATCCCCTTCCTGCTGGTGCTCTTCGGTGTGCTCGGCGGGCTGCTCTCGTTCGGGATGCTCGGGCTCTTCATTGGCCCGGTGCTGCTCTCGGTGACCTTCGCGCTGGTCGCCGACTTCGCGCGCCGCGCCGAGTCGACCTGAACCGCTTCAGCAGAACACGATCAGCAAGATGATCCCGGGAATGATGAACAAGAAGAAGCCGAGGATGATCGCGATCACTTCGGTGCTGGTGTAGTGACAACCGCCCCCGCTGACGTGGACGTCGCCGGCGACGCGCACCAGGCCCTCGAACTCATGCGACGCTTCGGCGGGCGTTTGCGCGCGCGCGACGCGCGCTTCGTAGTCGGCAAGTCGCTGCCGAGCGGGTTCGAGCTGCGCTCGATCGGGAGTGAACCAGCGCGCCACTGAGAGTGCCTTGCGCGCCAGGCGACTCGGGTGCAGCGCGCGCTCGCGCGCCTGCTCCGCATTCTCCGCTGCGGCGATCAGCTCCCCGTAGCGCGCGAGTTCGAGGCGCTCCTCCTCGCAGACGCAGCTCGGTGCGCCCACGGCTTCGAGCACGCGACGGGCCTCGCCGCCCGGGTTCGAGAGCTCTGCCGGCGGCACCGCGGCGATGCCCGCCCCGGCGAACGCAAATCCCATGAGCGTCATCCCGAGCAAAGCGACCGTTCCGTTCTTGCACATCTCGATCTTCCTCCCTGTTTGCTGCCGTGGCGTGACCCTGACCCAACGCCGCGTGGCCCGTGTTGGCGCCGCGGCCGACCGGCCGCGGCGCGGAATCATGCATAGCGCTCGCGCATCTCCCTGCCCCCTGACCCGTGTTGGCGCGCGCCCGTCTTCGGGCGTGGCGCGGAAATCATGAGTTGGAAATCATGAGTTGTTGCTCAGCGAAGCTTCGGGATCACGTGCGCGCCCATCAGCTCGATCGTCTGCATCACCTTCTCATGGGGGATCTTGTACGGGTTCACCAGACACAGCAGCAGGTCGACACCCGCGGCTTCGTAGCGACGGCAGGCTGCGAGACACTCTTCCGGTGTACCGAGCGCACAGGCACCCGAGCTGGTGAGGTACTCGAGCGTCAGCAGATCGAGCGCGCCGCTCTTGTCGACCTTCTCGAGATCGGCGGCGTAGGCGTAGTTGCCGAGATCGGTCTTCGTCTCCGCCATCCACCCCGCGAGCGACCCGATCAGCCGCGCGCCCGTCTTCGGGTACCACTCGAAGGACTCGCGCCCG
>JAGSPS010000020.1 GCA_018262315.1 Deltaproteobacteria bacterium
CGCGAAGTTGAAGCTGCCGATCTTGTCGAACGGGATGCCGCCCATGCCGACGATCACGGCGAAGGTCGGCAACACCTGCTGGTTCTTCTCGGTGGTGAAGGTGAGATGATCGACGCCGCAGCCGACGCCGAGCGAGTACAGGATCGCGTCCCGGAAGTTCCAGGAGCGCTCGGTGGGAGTGCCTTCGAGGCCGACGGCCTTGGGATCGAGGGGCATGAGTTCCTCCGTCGCGAGACGAGTGGGGTTGGGATCGCGGGCGCCGATTGTAACCGCCCGTCGGCGAGATTCGACGGCGGAGGACGCCATCGGAAACGGGAGGCCCGATGCGCGCGGCTCAGAAGATCCGCAGCCCGCGACCCGGAATCACGCGAGGCGGAGCGAGGCGAGCCACGAGCGTCGTGCCCGTGGCGCCCGTGACCTGGATCCACACGTCGCCGGCGGCGTTGGTGGAGATCAGGTCGGATTTGCCGTCGCCGTTGGTGTCGCCCATCCGGCGCAGCGTGAAGGCGCCGCCGCCATTGGGCGGAAACAAGATTGCAGCGGGATCGACGCCGTTCATCGCGACGATGCGAAAGCTGTTGGGACTGTCGTAGGCGAGATCTTTGGCGCCGTCGCCCGTGAAGTCGCCGAGGGTCTTCAGCGTGAAAAAGCCGCCGCCGTTCGGGACGAAGCCGGTCGCGCTCGGGTTTCCACTGCCGGCGGAGTCGAAAACGCGGACGCGGTCGTGGCCCAGACTCGCGAGATTCGGCACGTCGACGAGGTCGTCGATGCCGTCGCCGTCGAGATCGCCTGCGGCTTTGAGAACCCACGCACCGCCGCCCTGCGGGAGGAAGTCCACGTTCGCGCTGCCGCCGCTGCGATTCACGCGCGTCACTCCGTTCGCCGCGCCGGCGCCGCGGAAGAGCAGGTCCTGCTCGCCGTCGCCGTCGAGGTCCGCGGCGAGCACGTAGCTCCAGATGCCACCGCCGGTCGCGAGGTAGCTGAAGACCGGAGAGCCGCTCGAGATGTTTGCAATGCGCATCGCGCCCGTCGCAGGACCCGTGCCTTCGAAGAGGATCTCGTCGATGGCGTCGCCATTCAGGTCGGCGACACCGGCGAGCCGCCAGGCGCCGCCACCGTCGGCGAGGAAGAGGGTCCCGCCAATGCCGGTGCCCGCTGTGTTCACGAAGGTCACACGCGCGGTGCCGTTGCCCTGGGAGATGAAATCGGAATGTTCGTCGGCGTCGAGCATGCCGACTGCCTTCAGCACCAGGCTGCCGCCGCCGTTCGGGAAGCTGCCGCCTCCGACGATCGCGCTGCCGTCGAGCAGGTCCACGCGAATTTCGGTCGGACCGGAGCGGATCAGATCGACCTTGCCGTCGGCGTTGAAGTCGAAGCGCGGCCTGGGGACACATGAGCAGACCGGTCCCGCCCAGGCAACCGTGGAAACGCAGACGGTCGCCCCGATGGCGACGAGCGCCGCGAGAGACCGGGCGAGACGAGCCATGTGCATCGATGCCGTCCTCTCGGATCGCTGCTCCATCTTACACGAGCGCCCGTCAGACCTGGTGGCCGTCGAGCCCGATGCGCGCGCGAACGAGCACCCGGCCCTGCTCGTAGAGCACCTCCGGTGAGCGTCGCGCCGCGCTCGGGGAGAGTTTGCGCGAGAGGTGCGTCGCGCGGGCGGAGGTCCAGAGCGAAATGCCGTGGGCCCCGGCGTTGCGCATGCGGTCGCGCAGGTCGGTGTCCTCCTTGCCGTAGCCGCAATAGATTTCGTCGAAGCCGTTCACGGCGTTGAACAGGTCGGCGGCGACGGCGAAGTTGCCGCCGCGAATCCGCGGGCGTCGCTGGCGCCGGCCCCGGTGCCACCAGTTGACGAAATGTCTCCGCGCGAGGACGCAGCGCGCGCCGAGTCCCACGGCCGACTCGTGCGCGCCGGAGCGAACGCTCGCGGGCGTGAGTGCCCGGCTCGTCGCGACGTCGAGATCCACGACGGAGCCGGCCAGGAACTCGCCCGGCAGCGCGCGGCGGCGGTACACGGCGACGAGATCGCGGAACGGGATGCAATCGCCGTCGAGGAAGATCAACAACTCGGAGGACGTGCTCAGCGCCGCGACGTTCTGGATACGGGCCTTGCAGAATCCCTCGTCGGGCTGCCAGACGTGGCGCACGGCGAAGGGCAGCGAAGGCGCGAGGCGCTCGGCGAGCTGCGCGGCCGGCGGCATCGAGCCGTCGTCGGCGAGGATCACGTCGAACGCGAGATCGCTTTGCGCCGCCAGCGCAGCGAGCACGAGTTCGAGCTCGCGCATCTGGTTGTACACCGAGACGACCACGCTCGTCGTGGGTCCCGACGCACCGAATCGCGAAACCAAGCCCGCGCCCGGCACACCGCTTCTCCCTTCCCGCGCAGCCAAGTCGGTTCTAGTTAGCAGTACGGAAGCTTGCTTGCAGCGCTCGGGGGTGGGTGCGAGATTGCCAGCAGATGGCGCTCCCCATCCTGATGTACCACGCGGTGCTGCCGATCGGCGCGACCGAGCAGGTGCGCGGCACGGTTCCGCTCGCGACCTTTCGGGAGCAGATCGGCTGGCTCGCGCGGCGCGGCTATCGGGCCCTCACGCTAGACGAAGTGGCCGCCGCGCTCGGCGGCCGGCACGACGCCGCGCGCGGTCGCAGCGTCGCGATCAGCTTCGACGACGGCTACCGCTGCGTGGTCGAGCACGCGCTGCCCGTGCTCGAAGAGTTCGGCATGACGGCGGTGCTCTTCGTCGTGACGGGCGCCGTCGGGCGCACCACGGATTGGTACGTGCCGAAGGGCGGTCGCGCGTTCGAGCACGCGGACTGGAGCGAACTGGAGCGCGCCGCCGCGCACGGCTTCGCGATCGGCTCGCACAGCGTCGGCCACCTGTCCCTCGCCAGCGCGAGCGACGCCGCCGTCGCCGACGAACTCGGCGCCAGCAAGGAGGCGATCGAGAAACGCCTCGGAGCGTGCCGGCACTTCGCGTATCCGTTCGGGTCACACAGCGACGCGACAGTCGCCGCCGTGCAGCGCGCGGGCTACGCCACCGCCTGCACCACCGAGGCGGGCCTCAACCGCCGCGGGCAGCCGCTGCTGCGACTGCGCCGCCAGGCGGTGAGTCGCACCGCAACCGCGGGCCGCTTCCGGCGGCGCGCCGGCGCATGGTTCTGAGGTGCGCCTCGAGGACGTCGCCGACTATTTCGCACTGCGGCGCATCGCCGCAAATCCGTGGGAAACCGTGCGCTTTCGCAAGACGCGACGCCCCGGGCAGGTGCTGGCGGTGCGCATGCGGAGCGGCGCCCCGCTGCTGCTGCGCGCCGAGAGCAACGACGTCCACATCTTCCAGCGCATCTTCCTGCGGGACGAGTACCGCCTGGCGCGGCTGCCCGCGCGACTCGGCTGCGTCGTCGACCTCGGCGCCAACGTGGGCCTGTTCGCGGTGCGCGTGGCGCCGCGCGCCGACCGCGTGGTCTGCTACGAGCCGGTGCCCGCGAACTTCGCGCAGCTCGAACGCAACGTCGCCAGCTTCCCGAACGTCGCGATCCATCGCGAGGCGGTCGCCGGCGAAGCGGGGACGCTGCGCATCTACCAACCGGAATCGGACGCACTCTCCGGCCGGCACTCGGCCTACGCGGACGTGAGTGCGCACATGACCGCTCGTTACGACGAAGTGCCCGCGCGCAGCCTCGACGAGGTCTTCGCGCGCAACGCCGTCACAGCCTGCGACCTGCTCAAGATCGACGTCGAGGGCAGCGAGTACGCGATCCTGCACGGCGCGCGCGACGCCACACTCGCGCGCGTAGCGCGCATCCACGGCGAATACCACGATGTCGCGCCCGACGACCCGCGCACGCGCATCGACGCCTTCGCGGAGTTCCTGCGCGCACGGGGCTACGCCGTCGAGGTGGTGCCGCACCCGCGCAAGCCGAATCTCGGCCTCTTCTTCGCCGCACGCCCCGAGCTCGCGCGGTGAGCGAGTCGCACGGGCTCTGCATCCTCTGGGTGGCGTCGAAGCTCGCGTGGGACGGCGGCATCGGCAACGTGGTGGCGCGCGGTACGCGCGCACTCGCCGCGCGCGGCCACCAGGTCCATGTCGCGGGTCCGACACCCAAAGGCGATCCCGGCCCGCTCGCAGGCGTCGCCGTCCACGCCTGGCGCAAGCGACGCATGAAGGTGATGCAGCTCGCCGATCTGCTGCCGCTCGTGCGCCGCATCGAGCCGGACGTCGTGCACTTCCACGCGGCGATGCCGCACGGCGACGTGATCGCGGGCTTGCGCTGGCTGCGGCCGTGGCGCGACCGGGAGAGCCCCCCGCTGATCGCCGTGACGGCGCACAGCTCACGCCCGTATGCGAAGCGCCGCGCGCGGATCGGCCTGCGCGCCGCCGACGTCGTGATCGTGCCGTCGCAGTGGGCGGCGGCGCACGCCCGCGACGCCGGTGCGCGCGCGGCGGCGGTCCAGGTCGTACCGGCGGGGATCGACGCCGGAGCGCTGCCCGACCTGATGGCGCGCGACGACGCCATTCTCGCGCTCGGGCGCCTCAATGCGGTCAAACAGCTCGACCTGTTGATCGAGGCCTTCGCGCGCGTCGCCAAGGAGCGTCCGCGCTGGCGGCTGTGGATCGCGGGCGAAGGACCCGAGCGCGCCGCGCTCGCCGAACGCGCGCGGGCGTTGGATCTCGCGGATCGCGTGGAGCTGCTCGGCTGGGTGGCAGGGGACGCGAAGGAGCGCGTGCTCGCGCGCGCGGCGATCGGCGCGGCGCCGTCGCAGCGCGAGAGCTTCGGCGGCGCGCTGCTCGAGATGCAGGCGCACGGACTCGCCTGTGTGGCGAGCAACACCGGGGGCCTCGCGGAGCTGGCCGATCACGGCCACGCGGCGCGACTGGTGCCGCCGGGCGACGTCGCTGCGCTGGCGCGCGAACTCGCCGCGCTGATGGACGACGCCGAGGCGCGGCGCGCGCTGGCGCGCGAAGGGCGCCGCGCGGCGGTGCGCTACGACTGGAGCGAGATCGCCCGGCGCTACGAGCTCGTGTACGCCGTAGCGCGGGCTGCACGGTCATGAGGTCTCCCGCGTCGCGCGTCTCGGCTCGCTTGCCGCATCTGATAGTATGCGCAGGCGCGCAACCGACCCAACGAAGAAACCGAACATGATCTCCGTCACGGTCCCGATCTTCAACGAAGTAGAGAACATTCCCATCCTCTACGAGCGGGTGCGCGATGCGCTCGCGACCGTGGGCCGTCGCTGGGAGCTGGTGTTCGTCAACGACGGCAGCACGGACGGCTCGCGCGAGGCGCTCGATCGGGTCGCCGAGGCCGACGCGCGCGTCAAGGTGATCCACTTCCGGCGCAACTTCGGCCAGACCGCGGCGATGATGGCCGGCTTCGACTACGCGCAAGGTGACATCGTCATCCCGATGGACGGCGATCTGCAGAACGATCCCGCCGACATTCCGCGGCTGATCGAGACGCTCGACAAGGGCTTCGACGTCGTCTCCGGCTGGCGCAAGCAGCGGCAGGACGCGCGGATCACCCGCAACCTGCCGAGCGCCATCGCCAATCGGCTCATCTCGCTGATCCTGGGCGTGCGCCTCCACGACTACGGCTGCTCGCTCAAGGCCTACCGCAAGGACGTCATCAAGGGCGTGAAGCTCTACGGCGAGATGCACCGCTTCGTGCCGATCTACGCCAGCTGGCAGGGCGCGCGCGTGACCGAGATCCCGGTCAACCACTACGCGCGCCAGTTCGGAAAGTCGAAGTACGGCCTCGAGCGCACCCTGAAGGTCGTACTCGACTTGATCGTGGTGAAGTTCCTGGCCACGTATGCGGAGAAGCCGATGTACGTGTTCGGTGCGTTCGGCGTCGCGAGTCTCACGCTGTCGGTGTTGTCGGGATTGTGGGCGCTCTATCTCAAGCTCTTCGAGAACACGACCTTCGTCCAGACGCCGCTCCCGCTCGTGCTGGTGATGACGGCGATCATGGGCTTCATGTGCATATTGATGGGACTGCTCGCCGAGCTGCTGACGCGCACCTATCACGAGTCGCAGGACAAGCCGGTGTACCTGGTGAAGGAAACCCGCAACGTGGAGCCCGCTCTCGGCAGCGGGCCTGAGCACGCCCTCGTCGAATGACCCGACGCGTCGGTTCCTACCTGGTTCCGCTGCTGCTCTATTCCGCGTTCGCGGCGGTCGTCTATCTCGTCCAGGGCCCGGAGCCCGAGCTGAACATCGATCACGTCGCCTATTTCAAGCTGGCGGACGGGATCCGCGCAGGCCATCCGGACGGCGCCTACTGGCGCGATTTCGATGCGCTGCACTCCTACGCAATCCTGATCGCGTACGGCACCGACCTGACCGGCTCGCACATCGCGAGCCTGAAGCTGCTGCTGGCTGCGATGACCGTCGTCTATCTGATCGCGTTCGAGCGCCTGGCATTCCTGTTCACCGGTTCGCGCCCACTGGCCGTGCTCTTCTCGCTGCTGTCGGCGCTCTTCGTGTCCTTCGGCGCGTCGTTCTGGGGAATGACCGACTTCACGGCCTCGCTGCATCGCACGCTGGTCGTCCCGTTCTTCGTGGTGATTCTCTGGCTCTTCCTGCGCCGGCTCGACTCGCCCTGGCGCTACGCCAGCTACCCGGTGCTCGTCGCGCTCTCACTGCTCCATCTCAGCACCTACTACCTGTTGCTGGTGCTGCTCGCCTTCGAGGCGATCGACTTCCTGATCCTGCGCCGATGCAAGCTGGATCGGCGGCTGCTGTTCTTTGCGGCGGGCCTGGCCGCCACCGTGGTCGCGCGACAGCTCGTCGCGATGAGCGGGTTGGGCTTCACCAATTTCGTCGAGAACACGTTCTGGCAGGCATGGGGTGGCGAGGGAAAGCTGAGGGCGGACGAGGTCTGGGCACTCGAACTCTACGCCTTTCCGTGGCGCAACCTGCCGCTGCCGCTCCCTACCGTCGCCAACCTGGTGCTTTCCTACGGCGTCATCTTCGCGTTGAGCGTCGCCGCGGCGATTGCGACCCGGCGTCGCGGCGGCTGGAACCGCCTCGACCGCGTCATGCTCGCCTTCGCAGCCGCCGTGGTCTGCGCGTCCTACGGCATCCAGACCCTGCTGTGGGGGCTCCGCCACTTCGTTCCGATCTACCCGATCAACTTCGAGGAGATCCGATCGATCAACTTCATCATGATCCCCTCGCTGTACTTCGTGTCGCGACTCGTCGCGATGCTCTGGCGCGAAGGCGCGTGGCGGCAGCGTGTCGTCGCGGCGGCGGTCGTGTTCGCCTTCGCCTTGCAGCCCGTGCTCGTGCTGCGTGCGCTTCCCCGGAGCTGGCGCGAAGCCGCGATCGAGCGCCTCACGCGCGCGGGCGTGCTCCGCGAGGACGACACCTTGCGCATCCTCTACGCCCGGCAGTATCTGGGGCTCGCAACCGAAGGGCCGCGATTCTATTACTCGGCGAAGCACCTGCTCGCCTGGCTCGACGCGAATGCGGGCCCGAACGATCGCGTCCTGACCGACCGGAACGAGGTCACACTCGCGGGGATTCCGGTGGTAGGACCGTTCCAGAACGTCGCGATGCTCTCGGTCGCCGAGGCGTCGCGCCGCGAGTGGAAGCGCCAACTCGACGAAGTCCGGACGGCGCTCGCGTCGCACGACGTCGCCGAGCTGCGTAGAGTGGCGAAGACGCTCGACGCGACGCTCGTGGTCGTGCCCTGGCCGGAAGCGGGAGCGCTCTACCAGGACGCGAGCTTCTCGGTGCTGCGGGTCGAGTAGGGGGTTCCGACGATGTGTGGGATCGCTGGCTTCGTCGGACGCGGCAGCATCGAGGACCTGCGGCGGATGAATGCCGCGCTCGCGCATCGCGGGCCCGACGACGACGGCACCTGGGTCGACGAGCCGAACCGCGTGTTCCTCGGCCACCGCCGGCTTTCGATCCTGGACATCGGCGGCGGCCATCAGCCGATGTGGACCGAGGATGGTCAGCTCGGCGTGATCTTCAACGGCGAGATCTACAACCACCTCGAGCTTCGAGAGGAACTCATCGCGCTCGGGTGCCAATTCCAGAGCGATCATTCGGACACGGAAGTCCTGCTGCACGGCTATCGCTGCTGGGGCGCGGATTTCACCAACCGCCTGAACGGCATGTGGGCGTTCGCGCTCTACGACCGCCGCAAGGGTCAGCTCTTCTGCAGCCGCGACCGCTTCGGCAAGAAACCCTTCTTCTACACGCTGCGCGACGGGACGTTCCTGTTCGCGTCCGAACTCTCGGCGATCGTGCGGCATCCCGCGGCGGCCGCGTCGGTGTCGCGGCGCAGCCTGAAGAAATACTTCGCGTACGGCTACATCCCCGCGCCGCACACGCTCTACGAGGGCATCCACAAGCTGCCGGGAGGGCACTCGCTCCGCTTCGACGTCGCGTCCCAGCGCATCGAGATTCGAAAATACTGGGATTTCGTGATCGAGCCGTTCGACGCGGTGCCTGCGAACGCCGAGCGCGAATGGGGCGAGCGCCTGGTGGAGCTGCTGAGTGCGGCGGTGAAGCGGCGCCTGATGGGCGACGTCCCGCTCGGTTTCTTCCTGAGCGGCGGTCTCGACTCCTCGTCGGTGGTGGCGCTCGCGACTCGCCACATCGACCGTTCGCTGATCCACACCTTCAGCATCGGCTTCGAGGAAGCCAGCTTCGACGAATCCCGGTACTCCGCCGAAATGGCGCAGCACCTCGGCACGCACCACCACCTCGACGTGCTCTCGCTCGAGAAGGCCGCGGCGCTGCTGCCCGACATCGCGTCGAAGCTCGACGAGCCGATGGGAGACTCCTCGCTGCTGCCGACCTATCTGCTCTGCAAACACACGCGCGCGCAGGTCACGGTGGCGCTCGGCGGCGACGGCGCCGACGAGCTGTTCGCCGGCTACGACCCGTTCCGCGCGCTGCGCGCGGCCGAACTCTACGGCCGCTTCGTACCGCAACCGCTGCACACGGCCGTGAAACTCTTGATGAGCCGGCTGCCGGTTTCGCACGCGAACATGAGCCTCGAGTTCAAGATCAAGCGCACGCTGCGCGGCCTCGGCCATCCGCCCAGGCTGTGGTGCCCCGTCTGGATGGGGCCGCTCGATCCCCGCGAGATCGCCGAACTCTTCGCCGAACCGGTCGACGTCGAGGACCTCTATTCGGAAGCGATCGAGCAATGGGATGCGTGCCGGCAACCGGATCTCGTCGACAAGGTCCTGCAGTTCTATACCAAGCTCTACTTGCAGGACGACATTCTCGTGAAGGTGGATCGCGCCAGCATGATGCACTCGCTCGAGGCGCGCGCGCCGTATCTCGACAGCGAACTCGTCGACTTCGTGCGGCGGATCCCGCACCAATACAAGTACCGGAACGGAGAGACCAAGTACCTGCTCAAGAAGGCGCTCGCGACGGTGCTCCCGCACTCGGTCGTGTATCGCGCGAAGAAAGGCTTCGGCATTCCGATCGGCAGATGGCTCGAGCAGGGCCTGCTGCCGATCGACCCCGGCGCGCTGCCGGGACTCGACCGGCGCTTCGTCCAGTCGCGGCTCGACGCGCATCGCCAGGGCCGTAGCGACGAGCGCGCCTTCCTGTGGAACTACTGGCTCTGCCAGACGCACGCAGCCGCGACCTCGTGAAGCTCCTGCTGGTGAACTACGAGTTCCCTCCGGTGGGCGGCGGTGCGGCGAACGCGACGGCGTTCCTTGCGCGCGCGCTCGTCGCGCAGGGACACGCGGTGACGGTGCTCACGGCGGCGTTCGGCGCGCAGCGCGGCAGCGCGATCGAGGCGGGCGTCGAGGTGGTCCGCGTGCGGAGCTTGCGGCGCAGCGCCGATCGCTCGAACCCGCTCGAGATGCTGTCGTTCCTGCTGGCCGCGCTGATCCCCGCCTTTCGCCTGGCGCGACGCCGCCGCTTCGACGCCAGCATCGCGTTCTTCACGATCCCGTCCGGACCGATCAGCTGGATGCTCTCGGTCACACTCGGTGTGCCGTACCTCGTCTCGCTGCGCGGCGGCGACGTCCCGGGCTTCGTCCCCGAGATCGACGGCGTCCACCGGCTGATCCAGCCACTGCGGCGGGCGGTGTTGGCCCGCGCCCGCCGCGTCGTCGCGAACTCGCCGAGCCTCGCCCGGCTGTCGGCCGCGGCGGACCCGGTTCCCGTCGAGGTCATCCCGAACGGTGTCGATCCGCTCGTCTTCGCTCCGCAGGAAGTGCCCGACGCCGGCGCGGACGGCGCCTTCCGCGTGCTCTTCGTCGGCCGCCTGCACGCGCAGAAAAATGTCGCGGCCCTGATCGAAAGCGCGGCGGCGCTCGCGGCGCTGCCGGGGCCTCCCGTCGTCGTCGAGATCGTAGGCGACGGCCCGGAGCGGGTGGCGCTCGCGCAGCGCGCCGAGCAGACGGGCGCGACCGCCGTGTTGCGCTGGCACGGTTGGCTCGACAAGCAGGACGTGCTGGCCTGCTACCGGCGCGCGCACGCCTTCGTCAATCCGTCCCTTTACGAGGGCATGCCGAACACGGTGCTCGAGGCGATGGCGTGCGCGCTCCCGGTCGTCGCGAGTCGGATCGGCGGCAACGAGGATCTGGTGGTCGACGGCGAGACCGGCTTCCTGTTCGATCTCGCAGCGCCACGGGAACTGACGGCCGCCTTGCAGCGACTGCGACTCGATCCGCGGCGCAGGCGCGAGCTCGGCGCGCATGGGCGGCAGCGCGTGATCGACGCGTTCAGCTGGGCGAGCGTCGCGTCACAGTACGTGCAGATGCTGGCCGGGCGTGTACCGAACTAGAGTCGGAAACCATCGCATGCTGCTATCGAACTTCGAGTACATCCCGCTGCGCCTGCTCCGCCGCTTCGTGTTCCGCGGCGCGGTGCTCCAGCAGCTCGCGTCGAGACTCCCGTACTACGAGGTCAGCCGGAACGAGGTGTCGTCCGACCCGATCGTCGGCGAGTACGAGAAGTACCTGAAGCTTGCCGCCACGACGTTCCGCGGAGCCGCGGTTCTCGAAATCGGCTCGGGCCGCACGAACAGCGTCGGCCACGCGCTCGCGAGCAAGGGCGCTCTCGAGGTCACCTGCTTCGAACCCCACGCGGGTTTCGACGCCGATCGCGACGCGCGCCTGCTCGCGGCGATCGCGCGCGCCGGCGAGCTGGACGCCGAAACGCTGGCGGCCCGCGTCGAGCGGGTGACGTCGCTCGCGCAGGTCGCCGATGCGTCGGTGGATCTGGTGCTCTCGTCGTCGGTGCTGGAGCACGTGCGCGATCTCCGCCAGCTGATGAACGAACTCCGGCGCGTGCTGCGCCCGGCCGGCGCGATGCTGCATCTCGTCGACTACCGGGATCACTTCTTCAAGTACCCGTTCCACTTCCTGCAGTTCTCGTCGCGGGTGTGGGAGCGTCTCCTCGACCCGGGCGATCTGCCGCGCTGGCGGCTCTCCGGACAACTGCGCGTGCTCGACGAAGCGGGCTACCGGGTCGAGGTGCTGGCGCGAGTTCGTGACGACGAGGAATTCGCGAAACTCGCCCACCATCTTTCCAGCGATTTCGATGCCGCGGATCCCGAGATCGCAGTCACCCACGCGGCGCTCTTCGCGCGGTCGGCCAAATGCGCCTCGTCCTGAAACTCACGATGAGCCTCGGCCTGCTGACGTGGTTGCTGGTGCGCAGCGACGTCGGGCACGTGCTCGCGACGCTGCAGAAGCTCTCGCCGCCGGTGATTGCGAGCGTCGCCGCGCTGATCCCGATCATGATCGGCGTCGCGGCGCTGAAGTGGTGGATCTTCGTTCCGGATCACGGCTTCGCGCAGCTCGTCCGCATCAATCTCGTCGGCGTGTTCTACTCGATCGTGCTGCCCGGCCAGGTCGCCGGAGATGCCGTGAAGGCCTATCGGCTGGGCGCGGGACGAGCCGACGCCGAGCAGATCGCTGCATCGGTGGTGGTCGACAAGGTCAACGGCATGATCGGCCTGCTGCTGCTCGGCATCCTCGGCGCGTTCCTGTCGCGTCTGCGCTTTCCCGGATCCCTGCTGGCTTCGTTCGCCGCGACGCTGGCCGTTGGTCTCGTGGGCCTCTACTCGATCCATCTGCCATTCCTGCGACGAGCGATCGAGTCCGCGATCGGCTTCGTCGCGCGCCGCTGGATCTGGGCGAAACCGTTCACCGACCGCGTCGCGCTGTTCATCGCTGCGTCGTCGCGCTATCTGGCGCGACCCGGGCTGATGGTCGCATCGGTTCTCCTCGGGATGCTCTACCAGCTGCTCTGCATCACGGTGATCCTGATCGTCGCTCCGAGCTTCGGGATCGACATTCGTCTGGCCGAGTGGCTCTGGATCTTTGCAGTCGTCACGCTGGCGGTACTGCTGCCGCTCTCGGTCGGAGGGCTCGGGATTCGCGAAGGCGCATTCGTAGCGGTCCTCGGCTTGATGCAGGTACCCTCGGCCAATGCGCTGGCGCTCTCGCTCACGATCTTCGCGTCGCAGCTCGCGGCCGCCCTGCTCGGTGGTTTCATCGAGATGGCGGGTTTCCTCGAGCGACGGCAGCGGCTCCGCTAGGAGATCGACCCGAGATGGGTTCCGTCTCTCGGAAGCCGACGCGTGAGGCGCGGGGGCGTGACGTTCGTCCGAAACGTCCTCGGCGGAGGCGGCTCGGCGGCTTCGCGGCGAGCGCTGGTAACCGCCTGCGGATTGTTTCGGCCGAACGCCCCGCCCCCGCTACTTGCAATCTGTTTCGGGACTTCCGTTCCTGAAAAAGAGGCGGAAAGCCCAGCGCGGGCGGGGGACTCGGACGAAACAATCCGCAGGCGGCCTGCCAACTCACGCCGCGAAGCCGCCGATCCCGTCCGCCGAGGACGTTTTGGCCGAGTCCACCGCCCGCGCGCCTCGCAGCCACGAGCCCAGCGACGATCCGAAGCAGGTGCGGCGCGGCGCGGGCGCGCATCGGCCCCAGGCTCGACGGTCCTGGACGAGTCAGTCGGCCGACACGCAAAGACGTTCAGCCGAGCGACGCCACGCGGATCTCCGGCCGCTCAGCGCGCGGGAGCCGCCGGTGCGGAGCGCGCGATCCAGGGCGTCACGTCGACGACTTCGAGGCGCTCGCCGCCGATTGCAACCACGTGGCCGCCGGCCGCGTCGAGCGCGGCGCGTCCCTTGACGTCGATCGCATCGACGATGCGCCCGCGCTGCGGATCCCACACCTGCAGCCCGCGATCTCCGATCACGAAGACGGAGCCGCCGACCACGCTGACGCCGCTGACGTTGCCGAGCGTGCCCGCCTTCGGACGCGCGAGCGCACGCGCCGGGCCGCCGCTCGAAACCTCGAAGCACGCGATGCCGGTGGCGCCGAAGACCACCGCGAGGCGGCCGCCGACGCGAACCCCGCGCGCCGCCATTCCGCGACCGATTTCAGCCGCCTTGGCGAAGCTGCTGGGGCGCGGGTCGCGCGCGGATCCCGCGTAGAGCCACTGCTCGTCGAGCACGAGCAGCGTGTCGCCGCTGCGCGCCATGCCGCGCAGCGGTCGATCGAAGAGACGCTCGACGGGACCCCCGTCCAGCGGGGTGCGAACCAGTCCGCGCGTTCCTGCGGCGAGCAAGCGTCCGTCGACCTCTTCGACGCCGACGACGGCCCCCGCTGCGCCGCGGTCGAGTGCAAAGACACGCCGGTAGACGGCGCCCTCGCGCGCGACGACCTCCAACCCGTCCTCGCCAAAGAGCACGACCCGACTGCCCGCACGATACACACCCGTGAAGCGCGACATCCCGGCCGGTCGCTTGTAGTCCGCGACGACGCGCGGCGCGGCCGGATCGGAAAGATCGAGCTCGCGGAAGCTGCCGTCGGGCGACAGCGCGATCGCGCGACCCACGTCCGCTGCGACGCCGGCGAGCCCGCTGCCGGCGCTCCAGGCGGTCCTTCGAGCCACCTGTGTCGGCCAGCTCGCGATCGGGACGAAGAATCGCTCCCAGTATGGAGCGGCGGAGTGCGCGAAGAGCGCGGAGCCGCCCGCGCGCAGGTCCGCGTCCGGGATGCGCACGCGGAACCGCTCGGTCCAGATCGGCTGCGCGTCGCCGCTGCGCTGCAACGACACGATCGTCTCCGCGACCACACCCGGTTTCGCGAGCAGTCCGTCCTGTTCGTCGTGCGCCGACGCCGCGCGTTCCTCATGGCGGATCGTGAGCGCTGCCGTGGCTGCGCCGTCCACGAGCGGGATGCCAGCCGCCGCGTAGGCCTCGCGCGCTCGTTCGGCGAACAGCTTGCGCAGTCGATCGGCGTCGCCGACGCCCGCTGCAATTTCGATGCGCAGTGCGACGGCGCCCAGCCGGGCGTTGCTTCGCGCGTCGAGTGCGGCGAGCGTCCGTTGCGACTCGGTCGTGTAGTCGCTGGTCGGATGCTGCTGCACGAAGGCCGCGAGCGCGTCGGGGCGTCCCGCGAAACCGCCCGCGCGCAGGTACTCCGCGTTGCCGCGAGCGCGCGCCGCGAATTCGTCATCGGGAAAGCTGGCGAGGAAGCGGTCGTATCCGGCGGGCGTTGCTTCCGCGCGCGCGGCGTCGAAGAGGCGTGCCTCGACGCGGCGCGTGAGATCCGCCGTCGCATCGCTCGCCGGATGCTCCTTCTGGAAGCGCGCGAGCGCTTCGGCCGTGGGTTCGCGTTCCAGTTGCAACACGGCGATGCGCTCGCTCGCCTCGGCAGCGTGCGGAGAGCGCGGATGCTCGGCGAGGAAGCGGCGATAGACGGCCGGGGTGTCCTGCTCTCGCACCTGCTCCCAGTTTTGACCGGCGCAGCTCGCGAGCCCGAGCGCGATGACGAGCAGAAGTTGGAACGAAGGCGAGTTGGGGCGCATGCCGGCGGTCCTCAGCACTGGGGCGGATCTGCCCTCTTGTGGATCGGCCTGCCCTCGCACGCGCTTGAGATGCGAGCGACCCGTTGCAGGCCGGGCGCTCGCTCGTACCCTCGGCGCGCGCTGGAGGGCCCTTGGGTCTCGTCGTCACGGTCACCCCGAACGCCGCCCTCGACCACACGCTCGACCTGGACGAACGGCGGCCGGGGCGCCGCCATCGCGTGCGGTCCGAACATGCGCAGGCGGGCGGCAAGGGTGTGAACGTCGCGCGCGTGTTGGCCGGGCTCGGCTTCGCGGTACGTTCCGCGGTCATCCTGGACGGCGAGAGGGGACACGCGAGCGCAGCGCCGCTCCCAGCGAAATTGCGCAGGGCCCTCTTCGCCGTCTCGCTGTGCAGCACATTGCTTGCGCCGCTGTGCGCCATTCCAGCGCATGCCGCGGAGTCGGACGCGCATGCGAGCACCGCGAGTACGTCGCGATGGTGGAAACTCGAGTGCGGCGACGCCAGTCGAAAGCGAGCAGCCGAGCCGATGGCATGCACCTTCACGGTGAAACTCCGCGGCGGGATCGACGGATCCCGACTCCGTCTGGTGCAACAGGCTCTCCAACGCCGCGATGCCGCCAGACGAGCGCTGCGCCGGGAGGTCGAACTCCATGTCGACGTCGACAGCCAGGGTGGAGAGATCTTCGCGGCGCTGGAGATCGGCAGGATGCTGCGAGCCGAGAGAGCATCGATCTCGGTCGGCAGGGGCGCTGCGTGCATCAGCTCCTGCGTCTTCCTGCTGATGGGCGCGATCGCGAGGAGCATCAGCACCGACGCCCGTCTCGGAATCCACCGACCGTCGCTCGGAGCGTCGGGGCGAGGTGGACCGAAGCAGGCAAGCGAGGACGCAATCGTCGATGCGATGTCCGAGGAACTCGTGCTCTATGCGCAGCAGATGAACGTGCCGCGCAAGATCGTCGACGACTCGATGTCGGTACCGCCCGACCGTATGGAGCGACTGCGCGCTGCGGACCTCGCTGGCTACGGCATCGGCGCGGTCGATCCCGTCGTGCTGGAGGCGCGGCGGCGGGCGAGGGCCAACAACGATGTGAGGCTGGCCGCGCTTACGAGAGCCGCGGAGGGCTCGGGCGCCGCGATCGCGAGCGTGTGGCTGCCGCCGGCCGCGATGGCGGTGGCCGTGCCGGCCGTGCCGTCCACCGGCGGCGGCGGGGTCGCCTGGCCGTAGAAGTCGAAGCCCCAGCAGATCACGTTCTCGGTGCCCGCACGGATCGCACAGCTGTGGGCACCGCCCGCCGTGATCGCAGTGGCCGTGCCAGCCGTGCCGTCCACCCTCGGCGGCGGTGTCGCCTGGCCGGCGACGTCGCTGCCCCAGCAGACGACCTTCGCACTGCCCGACTGAATCGCGCAGCTGTGGGTGTCGAGGGCCGAGATCGCGGTGGCCGTGCCGGCCCCGCCGTTCACCGCCGACGGCGGCGTCGCCTGGCCGAAGTCGTTGCGGCCCCAGCAGACGACGTTCGCGGTGCCCGCACGAATCGCGCAGCTGTGGGTCGCGCCAGCCACAATCGCGGTGGCCGTGCCGGCCGTGCCGTCCACCGACGGCGGCGGTGTCGCCTGGCCGTCGAGGTCGAAGCCCCAGCAGATGACGTTCCCGGTGCCCGCACGAATCGCACAGCTATGGGCACCGCCGGCCGCGATTGCGGTGGCCGTGCCGGCCGTGCCATCCACCGACGGCGGCGGTGTCGCCCCGCCGGCGACGTCGTTGCCCCAGCAGACGACCTTCCCTGTGCCCGCCTGAATCGCGCAGGTATGGGAGTCGCCGGCCGAGATGGCGGTGGCCGTGCCGGCCCCGCCGTTCACTGGCGGCGGCGGCGTCGCCTGGCCGATGTCGTTGCGGCCCCAGCAGACGACGTTCCCGGTGACCGCACGAATCGCGCAGCTGTGGGAGCCGCCGGCCGCGATGGCCGTGGCCGTGCCGACCGCGCCGTTCACCCACACCGGCGGCGTCGCCTGGCCGTCGAGATCGTTGCCCCAGCCCACCACCGGGCCATCCGAACGCGCGGGTCCAGCGGCGAGCCACGCGATCGCGAAAGCCACGGTCCACCCGGTGCTGCGAATCACACGGAGAGACATCGAGACATCTCCTTCGCGCGTGCTAGACGAGTTTACGACCGGACTCCGCCCGAGCACAGCGGTGAACCGCACCGCAATCGAGAGGGCGAAA
>JAGSPS010000021.1 GCA_018262315.1 Deltaproteobacteria bacterium
GAGCTCGATCTGATGCGCCGCAACTTCGGCCAGATCACGCTCGCGGCGGCGACCGCGAACGACGTGGTCGGCTGGATCCTGCTCGGCGCCGTCGCCGGCGCCGCGCGCTCGGGAGACTTCACGCTCTCCCCCGTGCTGGTCCACTTCGCGGCGGTGGGCGCCTTCATGGTGATCGCGTTCGCAATCGGCCAACGCAGCGTCGATGCGATCCTGCGGGTCGTGCTGCGACGCGCCGCCGGTGTCGCGGGCGCGGTATCGGTGACGCTGCTCCTCGCGCTCGCCTTCGGAGCGGTCGCGCAGTTGTTCGAGGTCGAAGCCGTGCTCGGCGCTTTCGTCGCCGGGATCCTGTGCGGCCGTTCGCGCTATCAGACGACCGAGACGTTCGCGCGCATCGAGACCCTGACCAGTTCCTTCTTCGCGCCGCTCTTCTTCACGACGGCGGGCCTGCGCGCGGATCTCGGCGCGCTCGCGGACCCGACCGCACTCAAGTGGGGCCCGTTCGCGGGAGCGATGGTCGCGCGGCTCCATGCGTTCGAGGGATTCGCGCTCGGCGCCGCGCTCAACGCACGCGGCGCGGTCGAGTTGATCGTCGCGGCGGTCGGTCTCGGCGCGGGCGTGCTCAATGCGGCGTCCTACACGATCGTGGTCCTGATCGCGCTCTCCACCTCGATGATGGCGCCGCCCCTGCTCCGCATCGCCGCGCGCCGGTGGCAGGGCTCGGAGGAAGAGCAGACGCGTCTCTCGCAGGAGCGGCTGCACGGGAGCAACCTGCTGGTGCGACCGGGACGCGTGCTTCTGCCGACGCGCGGCGGTCCGAACTCCGTGCTCGCCGCGCGCGTCCTCGACCTCGCATGGCCCGAGGGAACCAAGGTCACCGTGATGACGGCCGGCGAGGACGGGCCCCCCGCCGATCTGCGCCGCCTGATGAGGCTGATCGAGAAGAAGCCCGTCGAGCACGTTCACTCGGGTGCCGCCGATCCGCTGCCCGCGATCGTCGAGCAGGCGGGGCTCGGCTACAACGCGATCGTGGTCGGTGCGACCGATCGTCTGACCGATGGCCGCGCCCACTCGAGCTTCGTCGATCGGCTGCTCGCCGCGAGCCCCGTTCCGGTGATCATGATCCGCCGTGGTGTCGAGATGGATCAGAGCGAGAGCGAGACGCCGGACTTCCGGCGTGTGCTCGTTCCCGCGATCGCGAGTCTGCCGGGCCGCGCTGCGCAGGAGGTCGCGTTCGGCATCGCCAAGCGCCTCGGCGCCGAGGCGCTGCTCGCGCACGTGGTCACGGCGCCTTCGCCCCAGGACGAGATGCACTTCTCGCGCTTCGAGTGGCGTCCCGACGACTCGCCGGAGGCCGAGGGCGAAGCGCCGTGGATGGTCGCGCGCCAGGTGGTCGACGATGCGCTGGCTCTCGCCCGCGAGATGGACGTCCGCAGCGAGACGGCCATCCGCATCGGGATCTCGGTGCCGCGCGAGATTCTCGCGTTGTCGCGTGAGGCCGGCGCCGACCTGATCGTGCTGCCCGCGAGCCTCCGCCAGCTCTCCGAGCGGCCCTTCCTCGGCTACGGCGTCGAGTACCTGCTCCGCAACAGCGAGAGCACGATCGTCGTCGTGAGCCTGCCCGGCGGCTGGCGAGGCCACGTCTAGTCGGCAGGCTGCCGACCGACGCCTCCTCGAGTCTTGCGGATGCGGAGAGCTGGTTTTGGATTCTGCGGTGCTGCTACCCGAACGGTCCCTGTCGCGGCGAGGTCGCTGGGCCGCCGAAGGCATGTGCGTCCTCTACATGACGGGCGTCGCGCTCGGCGGCGTGGCGAGCGCGAATCCCTACTTGCTCTTTCCCGAACTCGCGGCGCTCTCGCACGACGTGTTCACCCGGCCGCGGGGCCGCTGGGCCCGTCAGCCGATTCTGCTGATCGTCACGCCGACGCTCACCGCATTGGTCGGGACGATCGCCACGCGGCTCTTCCCGTACCACGTCCTCACGATCCTCGGCGTGGTGATCGTGAGCATCGCGATCATCCGCTTGCTCGGCTCCGCGATCGCTCCATCCATCTCCGCCGGCGTGCTGCCGCTGGTGTTGGAATCGAAGAGCTTCTGGTACCCGCCGTCCGTGCTGCTCGTCGTGATCGCGCTCTCGATTCTCTCGACGCTCTGGCGGAAGCGTTCCGATCGCGGAAACCCGGACTCCGCGGGGATCGCCTGGCCCGACGTCGACGACGTGCTCGAAAGCCGCCCGCACGGTTTCGCATGGCTCGTCGCGCTGCTCGCCTTCGTGGCCGTGACCGGCAGCATCGCGCAGCTCACCGGGCTCCACTTCATCCTGTTCCCGCCGCTGATCGTGATCGCGTACGAGATGTTCGGGCACCCGGAGTCGTGTCCCTGGGCGGTGCGTCCGCTCTGGTTGCCGGTCGCCTGCACGGTGACGGCGCTCGGCGGGTTCGTCGCAGTGACGCATCTCGGCACGGGACCGTTCGCGGTCGCCTGCACGCTCGTCTGGGGCGTGCTCGCGCTGCGGATCTTCCGGGTCCACATGCCGCCTGCGCTCGCCGTCGGCCTGATTCCGTTCGTGATGGAAGCACCGACGGCGCTCTACCCGGCGTCGGTGGGAAGCGGAACGCTGCTGCTCACGTTCGCCTTCCTGCTCTTCCAGCGTCTCGCGCCTGCTCGCCCGGAACACACCGCGTTCTGGACATGATCTACCTGCTGGGCTATCCGGGAGATACCGCCTGCACCGAGGTGGCTGCGAGGATGGGATGGCAGAAGGCTTCCTGAACCTGCTGCTCGGTCGTGTTCCCGCCTACACGCGCAAGGCGCGGCACATCGATTTGCTGCGGCGCTACGGCACGCCCCGCAAGATCGCGAATCTCGGGCGCGCCGAACTCGCCAAGGCGCGGGGCGATGTGGTCCTGCGCTCGCGTCCGTACATCTACACCGTCGACATCGGCAACATCTGCAACCTGCGCTGTCCGCTCTGCCCGACGGGAACGCACGACCAGGATCGGCCGCAGGGCTTCATGAGCTTCAGCGACTTCGAGAAGGTGATCGACCAGATCGCGCCCTATGCAATCGAGTTGGTCCTCCACAACTGGGGCGAGCCGTTCCTCAACCCGAACTTCCTCGACATCGTCCGCGCGGCAAAGCGCGCTGGCATCGGAACCGCGACGTCCACCAACCTGAACCTCGTGCGGAGGGACGTCTCCTTCCTGCGCGAGGTCGTGGACAGCGGGCTCGATCACCTGGTCGTCTCGATCGACGGGACCACGCAGGAGGTCTACGCCCAGTACCGGCGCGGCGGCGACCTCGAGCACGTGCTCCGCAACCTGAAGGAGCTGTGCGCCTACAAGAAGGCGTCCGGCAGCAGGACGCCTTCGATCGAGTGGCAGTTCCTGGTGATGAAGCACAACGAGCACCAGATCGACGAGTCACGCCGGCTCGCGGCCGCGATCGGCGTCGACACGATCCGCGTCACGGGCGCAGGCCTCCCCTTCGACGATCTCGGAAACGTCGAGCTCGGGGAGCAGTGGCTTTCGGGGATGCCCGAGTACAAGAGCTATGACCCCGAGAAGATCCGCGCCCGCGGCTACATCCACGAGGAGAAGTGCTTCTACCTCTACCGCGCGATGACGGTGAACCCGCGCGGCGAGGTGGCGCCTTGCTGCGCCATCGCACAGAGCAAGTGGGACTTCGGAAACATCCTCGAAGACGGTCTCGACGCGGTCTGGAACAACGTGTCCTACCGCTCGGCCCGCGCCCTCTTCGCACGCCGTGCAGAGCCCCAGCCGGTGCACACCGTCTGTCACGTCTGCCCGCTGTTTCGCTACGAGCAGAAGTCCGCAGTTTCGAGTCTTGCAAGCAGCTGACGGCGCAACGGTCGCACCGGGGCTTCGCCACGCCGGGCGGGTCGGCTATCTTGCGCCGCTTACCACCCCCCATTATCTGCATGGCCCCGACCGAGCACGGCCTCGGTCCGTTCAGCCGCGGCGCGTGTGCTCGACGCCTCGGCGCGGGAAGGCTCGATGATGGATGTGAAGGGGCGATGGGCGCTCGGCGCGGCACTCGTGGCAACGGGGGTCGCGCTCGCGGGATGCGCGACGACGACCGTCGAACCTCCGGCAGCCGAGGCGCTGGCGGCCGTCGCGGAGACGACGCCCGAACCGCCGGTTCTCGTCGCGGAACCGGTCTCGTCGGCGGGGATCGCGGCCACCGACACCTACCGCATCGGCATCGACGACGACATCGAGGTTTCGGTGTACGGCTTCGACGGGCTGAGCGTGCGCCAGGTCGTTCGGCCCGACGGTCGCATCGAAATTCCGGTCGCAGGAGAAATCGAGACGCTGGGCCTCACGCCGGGCGAGCTGCGAGAACAGGTCGCGCGCCGTCTCGCCGGTTCCTTCGCGAACCCGCGCATCACCGTGGTCATACGCGATTACGGCAGCCGCCGCGTCAACGTGATCGGTCAGGTCCAGCGTCCGGGCTCCGTCACGCTCGGCGCCGACCGCAGCCTGCTGCGCACGCTGGCGGCGGCCGGCGGTCTCACCGATCGCGCCGACTTGCGCGGAGCGCTGCTCGTGCGGGAGGGCGCCGCGCAGCCCGTGGGCCTCGACAAGCTGCTCGAGAAGGGGGACCTCACGCAGAACGTGGCGCTGCAACCCAACGACACAGTGATCATCCCCGACGTCACCGATCGCAAGGCGATCGTGCTCGGCGAGGTCGCGGCGCCGCAGGTCGTTTCGTTGAAGGGCGACGTGAGCGTGCTGGAGGTCGTCGCGAGCGCCCAGGGCTTCAAGCGCAGTTCGGCCAAGAGTCGGGTGCGCGTCGTGCGCGGCGGCGTGGTGGATCCGCAGGTCTTCAAGATCGACGCCGACGACGTGATCGGCAACGGCGACGTCGCCCAGAACATGCTGCTCCAGGACGGCGACATCGTGTATGTGCCGAAGACGGTCTGGGCGACGGTGATCGACACCCTCTCGGACGTCACGCACCTCGTGCAGCCGGCCCTGTTCTGGACGCCGTAGCGCTCACCGCGCCGGCGGGATCCACTTGGCGATGTTGGCGTCGTCGCGCAGGCGCCGATAGCCGCTGCCATCCGCGTTGACGATCGACACGCCGCGGTACACGCCGCCGCGATCGGTCAGCTCGAGGAAGAGGATCTTCGAACCGGCCCAGTCCGGGATCACGGAGATCGGCCCCGGCTTTGTGATCCGCCGCAACCCCGAGCCGCTGGTGCCGATCACCCAGAGGTCGTGCGCGGTGTTCGCGTTCGGGTCGCTGCGGAAGTTGTGGAACTCGGGATTCACCTTCGAGAACACGATCGAGCGGTCGTCGGGCGAGAACTCGGGATCGTGGACGCTCGACTCGCCCATCTTCCCGCCCTGATACACCAGACGGCGTCCAGAGCCGTCCGAGCCGCTCCTCCAGATCTGCGTCGAGTCGTTCGGCGGGTCGATGTGCGTCGCCATGTAGGTGACGAATTGGCCGTCCGCAGAGACCGAGACATCCGCCTCTCCGTACTCGGGCGTATCGGTGAGTCGCTTCAGGTCCGAACCGTCCCAGCGCACGCGCCAGACGTCGTTTGCGCCTGCGTTGCGGATGAAGTCGCTGCGACCGCGCGGACTCGTGATCGGTGCGCGCTGTACGCCTGCGAAGTAGACGTTCCCGGACGGGTCCCACTCGACGCCGCCGTTGCCGGCCATCTCGAAATCGGGCAGCAGGTCGGTCTCGGTGCCGGCTTCGAGGTCGAAGAGCACGAGCCGTGAAGAGGCACCGCCACGTGTCGGGTCGGCGAAATAGTTGGCGATGACCCGGCGCCGGTCGTAGGACACAGCGACGTGCTCGAGATGGCGCCCGCCCTCGAAGCTGATCTGTGTGACGTTGCCGCCGTCTGCATCCATCACGTAGATGCGCTCGTTGCGGTGGAAGACGATCGCGGCGCTCGGCGGGATCTGGACGAGCCGCGTCTGTCGGGTACCGCGCGAACGCGGCGCGGTGGAGACCGTGTTGCTGGCCGCCGTGCCGACGAGCGCGAGCAGCTCGTCGAGGACGCCCTCCGCCTCCTCGACCTTTCCAGCCTTGAGCAGCGGATCGAGGCGCTTGGCGAGCTTGTCGATCTCGCGCGGATCGCCGCCGGACTGGACCCAGAGCGGTCCGCGCTCCTCGAAGTCGCGCGCCTTGCTCTGCACGCGCTGGACCGCCGCCTCGCTGCCGCCGGATCCCGGCGCGGTCTTTTCGCTCGCGCTCGGCTCGCGATCGACGAGCGCCAAAATCTCGTCGAGCGCCTGCTCGGCCTGCGCCGGCTGCCCCGCCTTCATGGCGCGATCGACGCGCTCGGAGAGCGGCCGCAGGCGCTCGGGATTGCCGCCCGCTTTCACCCATGCCGGCGCCGCGGTCTCGACGCGCTTCGCCTTCTGCTGAACCCGGGCCATGACGGGATCCTGCGCCGCCTGGCCGATGCACCCGAAGGCGAGCATCGCGGCAATGACGAGGGCGGCAAACGGAGCGCGCGACATGACTGGGACCTCCCGCAGACGCGAGCCTAGCATCGAGACGAGGCCGGGAACGCAGCTTCATGACACGAACCTGAATGCCGCGAGGGGGCTAGCGCCGACCGTGCTCGCGAAGCACCGCTTCATACACCGCAAGCGTGCCTGCAGCCATCTGGCGGTTCGAGAACCGCTCGACGCGCGCGAGGCCGCGCTCGACGAGCGTCCGGCGCAGCGACTCCGATCCGAGCACGTCGGCGAGCGCTTTCGCGATCGCGTCGGTGTCGAGCGGGTCGAAGAGAAGACCGGCGTCGCCCACGACCTCGGGAAGCGACGAGGCGTTGGAGGAGATCACCGGCGCGCCGCAGGCCATCGCCTCGAGCGGCGGAAGGCCGAAGCCCTCCGCGAGCGACGGAAACGCGAAGACGGTGGCCGCGTTGTAGAGCGCGACGAGGTCGTCGAACGAAACCTCGCCCGTCACCACGACGCGCTCGCGCGACGGCAGGCGCTCGAGCGTCGAGAAGATCTCGTCGGACAGCCACGTGCGCTTGCCGACGAGCAGGAGCTTGTGCGGGAAGCCGCCCTCGCGCACGACGCGGTCGAAGGCCTCGAGAAGTCGCACCAGGTTCTTGCGCGCCTGGAGCTTGCCGACGTGGAGCACGAAGCCGCCGTCGAGCCCGAAGCGCCGGCGTACCTCCGCCGCCGCGGCCGGGTTCGCGAGGCGGCGAAAACGCTCGTCCGCACCGTGGTGTGTCACGGCGACGCGCGACGCGGGGAGCCCGTAGCGCTCGCAGATCAGCCGTTTCGAGAATTCGGACACGGTGATGACGCGCGCCGCGCGACGTGCGTCGCGGCCGACGAGCAGCTTGAGCCGCATCCGGATCGGCCACGGGAAAACCTCCGGATTGGTCTCCCAGGCGATGTCGTTGATCGTGAGCACGAACGGCGTCGCGCACACCGGCGGTGCGACGGCCTGGAAGTGCAGCAGATCCACCGGCCGGCGCCGGACCTCGAGCGGGATCGCGAACGGCAGGCGCAGCCACAGCGAAGCGGGCCGGACGACCCGCGCTTCCACCGCAGCGGGCGGCTGCGACGCCGCGATCGAAGCCTCGTTCGCGAAGTACATCGTGAAGCGTAGATCCGGCGGCGCGATCGCCACGAGGTTCTCGACGAGTCGGTTCCAATAGGTGGCGATGCCGCCGTTCGGATCCGAGTCGAGCCAGAGCGGGTGGAGGCCGATGCGCGGCACGTCAGAGCGCCTTCGAGACCGCGACCGGGCGCAGGTCTTCCGGCATCTCCCACGGCCGCCGGCCGAGCGAGAGCAGGATCACGCGCCAGAACGCGTAGATCTTGGCGCGTCCGACCGCGCGGCGGCCGGCGTCGCCGCGCAGCCACGGCAGGTGGAAGACGAGACGAAGGACTGCGCCGATCACCATCAGCGGCCGCAGCGCCCAGACCGCGCCGGCGCCGTGATGCTTGCGGAAGAAATAGAAACGATTCGCGTGGTAGCGCACCAGATTCGCCGCGTTGGTCACGGTGAGCTTGTTGTTGATGCTGTGCTCGCCGCCCTCGTGCACGATCGAGGAAGTACCGACGTAGGTGACGCGCCAGCCTGCGCGCCGGAAACGTTCCGCCCAGTCCGCCTCGCAGACGTAGGTGTAGTACTGCTCGTCGAGCCCGCCCACCTCGAGCAGGGCCTCGCGGCGCACCAGCATGAAGGAGCCGTTCAGCCACTCGACGTCCTGCACTGCGTCCGGCTCGCGGTAAAGCTCGGGGTGCCAGAATGCGTCGGGGCGGAAGGCGTTGGCGAGTTCGGCGCGCAGCGTCGGGACCAGGCCGAACGACGGCTGGTAGCTGCCGTCGGCGTTCAGCGTCTTGCAGCCCGCGAGCCCGACGCGCGGATTCTCGTCCATGAAGCGCAGCATCGCGGGAAGCAGGCCCTTCGGCACGAGCGTATCGTCGTCGAGGACCAGCACGTAGCGCGCGGCCGCTTCGCGCAACACGATGTTGTGTGTTCCGCAGTAGCCGAGCGGGCCGCGCCGCACGATCAGCCGGACGCGCGGGAGCTTTTCGCGGATGCGCCGGACGATCGCCGGATCCTCGGAGCCGTTGTAGACGATCCAGACCTCGAAGCGCAGCTCGGGGTCGTCCTCTTCGTACACCGTCGCGAGACAGCGCTCGAGGAGTTCGACGCGACCGAGCGTGCCGATCGAGATGACGAGATCGGGCACCGACTCGGCGGCGCGCGCGTTCGGGGCTGCCACCGTCACGGACCGGTCGGACTCACGGTCGCCTCGCGCCGCTTTTCCGCGCGGCGGTGGGCGATCCAGCCGCGCTCGATCTGGGCGTCGATGTCGGCCGGTGCGGCGCGACGTCGACGCTGGATCATCCGCCGCTTGCGCAGCAGCGCAGGCAGCGCTCGCAGCACCTGCCCACGTGCCCGGAGCGCGACTCCGATCCGTCCGCTGCGCAGCGACGCCGCGAGCACGAGCGCCTCTGCGAGCAGCATCTCAGGCAGATGACGAAGCCACAAGCTTCCCGGCAGATCCTTGATCCGCATGTACCAGAGATTCCGGTGCATCCGGAGCTGATGCTCGGGCCGCGCCAGCCCCTGACCGACCGTGGCGCCGAGCTTGTGGTAGACGATCGCCTCCGGGACGTACAGACAACGCCAACCGGCCAGCTGGATCCGGAACGAGAGGTCCACGTCTTCGATGCACGCCTCGAAGTCCTCGTCGAAGAGGCCCGCCGCATCGAGCGCCTGGCGGCGATAGAACGCGGCGCCGGCGCACGCGGAGAACACCCACGCCGGGTGGTCGAAGGGCGGCCCGTCGGCTTCGAGCCAGCCGCGCTTGCCGACCATGCCGGCGCTGAAGAAGACGTCGCCGGCGGTGTCGAGGTGGGTCCGCCGCCAGAACAGACGCACCCGTGACGCGATCGCGCCCGCCTCGGGATGGTTGCGGAGCGCCGAGACGCAGGCTTCGGCCCAGCCCGGATCGATCTCGGTGTCGTTGTTGAGGATGCCGATGAACGTGCCGCGCGCTGCGCGAATGCCGTGGTTCATGCCGCCGGGGACGCCCAGGTTGTTTTCGACGCGCTCGATGCGCACGTTCGGGAAGTGCTCGCGGACGTACTCGGCGGTGCCGTCCGTCGAGCCGTTGTCGACGAGGATCAGCTCCACGTCGGAGAGCGTCTGCCGACACAACGACCCGAGACAGGTGTCGAGGTGCTGGAGGCCGTTCCAGCTCAGCACGACGATGCTCGCTAGCGGGGGCATGATTCGGTCGCGGTCCGCTACAGGATCGTCACGGTCGGCACGGGACGGATGAAGTGACCGCCGCGCCGCCGGTATTCACCCTGCTGGACCCCGAGCACCGGCACACCGGCGGCCTTGTAGTTGCGGAGCAGATAGCCGTCATTGCTGGCGATCTCGACGACCAGGTGGCCGGTTCCCAGGCCCTTCTCGGCGATGACGCTCGCGGCCAGGGCGCTGGCCTCGCGGAACACCGTCTCCGGCGGCATCGTCTCCGCGAGCTGGACGAGCGTGCACGCCTCGCAGAGCACGAGGTCGAGCGGGAAGACGGGATCTGGTCGTCCGCGCCGGTCTGCGGGCGGAAGCGCGTTCGCGAGCGGCAGCCGCCCGAGCGACAGCACGAGCGTCGTGCTCGTGCTCTCGCAGCCGCGGCAGCGGAAGTCGGAGACCGTCGCAGTCATCGGTCGCGCTGCCCCATCTTCCACGGCGGGCTTCCCGCCTCCCAGAGTCCCTCGAGCAGGCGTAGATCGCGCAGCGTGTCCATGCACTGCCAGAAGTCCTCGTGGCGATACGCTGCGAGCTGACCGTCGGCGGCGATCTGCTCGAGGGCATCCGACTCGAGGACCGTATCGTCCTCGCGGAGATAGCGGAAGACTTCCGGCTCGAACACCATGAAGCCGCCGTTGATCCAGCCCTCGCCGATCTGCGGCTTCTCGCGAAACTGCGTCACGCGGTCGCCGTCGAGCGCCAGCCCGCCGAAACGTGCCGGCGGCCGCACGGCGGTGACGGTCGCGATCCGACCTTGCGCGCGGTGGAAGCGCAAGAGCGCGCCGAGATCCACGTTCGCGACGCCGTCGCCGTAGGTCAGCATGAACGGCTCGTCGCCGATCCAGCTCTCGAGGCGCTTCACGCGGCTGCCGGTCGGCGTGATGTTGCCGGTCGGGACCAGGTGCACGACCCAGTCCCGCTCGAGCGGGCTGCGGATCTCGACGCGGCGCTCGCGCATGTGGACGGTCACGTCGCCGTCGAGCAGACAGTAGTCCTGGAAGTAGCGCTTGATGACTTCGCCCTTGTAGCCGAGCGCAATGCAGAACTCCTTGAAGCCCTGCTGCGCGTAGTGCTCCATGATGTGCCAGAGGATCGGAACGCCTCCGATCTCGACCATCGGCTTGGGCTTGAGAACCGTCTCCTCCGAGAGTCTCGTCCCGAGCCCGCCCGCAAGCACCACCACCTTCACGATCCGCTCCCTTCCGTCGCCGTCGCGCGGCGAAGCTGCCACAGGTCGCCCAGCCGGGCGCCGATGGCCCGCATCAGCAGCCACGCACTCCCCACCGTCCACGCCGCGAAGAGGGCAGCCTCCGGAACGTGTCCCCGGAGCGCCCACGTTGCCGCAGCGCCCATCGCCGCGCCCCCCAGCGGAACCGCCGCGAGCGCACCCCAACGCGGCGCCCCGAATTTCTGCCGGATGAAGCGGTAGCGCAGCGAGAGCGAAGCGAGCACGGCGGCGACGGCGGCAAGCGCCGCGCCAACCGCGCCGAGCACCGGGATCAGCGCGAGATTGAGCGCCGCGTTGACGACCGGGTTGACCGCGAACAGGGCCACGTCGGCCCGCTGGTAGTCTGTCGCCTTCAGCACCACGCTCGTCATCGCATCGGCGAAGACGAGCGCACAATAGAGCATGAGGCAGCGGAGAATCGGCGCGGCCGGCACGAGACTGGGGCCGTAGAGGGCGTGGAGAACCCATTCGGCGAACAGTGCCAGGCCCGCGCACGCGAGAATCGCAACGGCGAACAGACCCGCGAGCGCGCGGCGGAGCGTCGGCTCCTCGAGTCCCTTCTCGAGATCCGCCGTGCCCGGGGATCGCGGCGGGTTGGCGGCAAGCCGCGGCATCAGGAAGGTGCCGACCACGGTCGGGAACAGCAGCAGTACGTCGACCAGCTTGGCGGCGCCGCCGTAGTACCCGAGCACCTCGCTCGGAGCCCACGCCGACAGCATGATCAAGTTCAGGTTCGTCGCGAGCAGTCCCAGCGCCTGTGAGGCAGCGAACGGCGCGACCGTGCCGAGGCGCTGGAGCCCGGGAAGCCGGCGCGGAAAACCGACGCGCAGGCCATGCACACGGAGCAGCGCCAGTGACGCCGCCGCTCCGAGCATGCGGCCGCCGACGAGCGTCGCAATCAGCGTCTCGACCGGGGCGCCGCGGATGATCAGCACCGCGTTGGCCGGCACGACCGCGAGGAACTCCAGCAGGCGAATCGCGAACACGTGCTGGCTGCGTCCGCGCGCGACGAAGACACCTCGACACACCTGCGCGACGGTGAACGCCGGCAGCGCGAGAGCCGCGATCTCGATCGCGCGCAGCACGCCGTGCGGGTAGTCCCAGAGCGAGGCCACTCCCACCATCAACGCGCTCGCCCCGACCGAGCTCACGATTCCGAGCGCGAGCGCCTCGCCGACGGTCCCGCCGTCCTTCGGCGAGCGGCCGATCTCGCGCATGACCCACTCCGAGACGCCGAAGCCCGCAAATGCCTGGAACAGCGTGAGCCAGGACAGGACCAGCGAGTATTGGCCGAGCAGTTCGGGCCCCGACGCGCGAGAGATCAGGACGTAGACCAACACGCCCGAGGCGAAGACGATCGCCATCTCGCCGAGCAGCATCGCGAGCTGCGCGGCGGTGCGGTCGCGGCGGCGCGCGACCGTCAAGCGCTCAGGTCTCGGCATCCGCGGCGAGCGCCGGGGGGCGGCGGCGCGCCGCCTCGGCCGCCACCCACACGAGCCCACCCTGCAGCCAGAGCAGGCCGAGCACGGCGGCCTCGTGAATCGGATCCGCGAGCATCTGCGTGAAGAGCGCAACTCCGCCCACCAGCGAAGCGCCGAGCGTCACGGCGAGCAGGGCGTCGGGAACTTCGAGCGCTCGCCACGCCCGGCGCCCGAGCGCAATGAAGAAGCCGAGCCATAGGCCCAACCCCACGAAGCCGACTTCTACCAGGCTCGCGAAGTGCTGGCTGTGGATCGGATGCAGGAACGACGATTTCTCGGGGTCGTCGAGGGGCACGCTCGTCGCCCACGTGCTGTAGTTGCGCTGCACCAGCGTGTGGTTGTTGAGGCCGACACCGAACAGCGGATGTGCGCGCACCATGTTGATCGCCGCGCGGTACTGGGCACCGCGTACCTTCAGGTTGTCCTGACGCGAGGTGAGGAAATGGTGGGCGAGCGGCCCCGCGAGCAACCCGGCGAGCACGCCGGCGAAAACCACCGCCACGACACCGCGGCGGCTCACCACACCCCAGCGGAACAGCACGCCGAGTCCGACCAGAGCGCCGACGAGTGAGCCCACCAGGCCTGCGCGCGAGTAGGTCAGGAGCAGGGCCGCCGCTCCGACACCGAGCGCTGCGAGCAGCACCGTGCGCGCGCGCCGATCACGCAGCCGCGCCGCGCCGAGAGCGGCCCATGGGAGCAGCAGCAGCAGATGCCCGGCCGTCCCGCGCGGGCTCGACACCGTCCCGAACGCGCGCCGGCGGGAGCCACCTCCGCCCTGGTCGATCCGGAGATGCTCGGTACTGTCGACCGCGTCCTGCCGGCCGAAGGCGTTGCCGGTCAAGAACGTGAAGCCGAGCGAGTAGCGCGTGATCGTGAGCCCGGCCTGGAGTGTCAGGACGACGATCGCACCCGCCGCCGCGACGTTCAGCAGAGCGCGCCGGTCGACGTTGTTCACGGCCCAGAGGAAGACGACGAAGAACTTGAAGTGGCGGATCCACTCCACGGCCCCGAGGTAGGGGTGGGGCGCCATGATCGCGGACAGGCCCGCCCATGCGAAGTACGCCACCGCGATCCAGGCGACCCTCGGGAAGACGAGTGGCTTCCTGTGGTGCGCGACCTTCCAGGCCCAGAGCGCGAGCAGCACGAGCAGCGGAAGGTCGGAGAGCCGCAGCTCGGGCAGCAGCTGCGAGACCGACGGCGCCGTTTCGATTTGGAAGCCATAGCGAGCCATCACGTCGAGACCGTCGCCGAACGCTTTCTGGACCTCGACCATCATCGAGAGCACGAAGACGCCGAACCAGTACGCCTCGGGATCGCGCACGAGGAAGGTCGGGAGCGCCCCGACGATCGCGGCGGCCACCAGAAAGACCCAGACGGGCGAGGCTTGCGACAGCAACCCCGTCGTCAGGATTCCGACCGCGATCCCTGCCCCGATGCCCGCGCCGATTCCCGGGCGCGCCCTTGCGCGCCACGGGCTGGACGTCGGGTCCGCCGCCGCCGTCAAGGTTCCAGCGGCGGAATGGTCGCGAGGAGCGGCAGTCCGAGTGCTCGCTCCGCGTCATCGGTGGTTCGCAGCGTCTGGTCGAGGTACTCGAGGACGATGGCGAGCGCGATCCCCACGGCCAGCGCCATGCCGAACGCGGTGCCGACGTAGAGGATCTTGATCGGCCGCTCGGGGTAGACCGGCGCAATCGCCGGCGACACGACCCGGATCTCGGGTACCGACTCGGCCTCGCGGATGCGCGCCTCGTCGTACGACTTCTTCACGAACTCGTGGGTAGATTCGGCGACCTTCACGTCGGCGAGCAGCCGGGAGTGCTCGAGCTGCTCGGGCGGCAGCGACCCCAGCTCGGCCCCACTGGCTTCGATGCTCCCCGCGAGCGACTCGCGCTTGGCCTGGAGCCCGCGCAGCTCAGCCTCTGTGGCGAGCAGCTGCTCGGTGATCTGGTCTTGGATCTCCGCGGTCATCACGACCGAAGGAGCCGGCCGCAGGCTGCGCCGCAGCTCGGCGAGACGGGCGGTGGCGGAGGCGATGTCCGCATCCGTGCGGCCGAGTTCGGCGCGCCTGTTCGCGAGCGCCTCGACCTTCGCGGCGAGCTCGCGCTCGAGCAGCACCGACTGGTTGCGCTCCTTGAACATGCGCAGCGGCTCGCGCGCGCGGGCGAGCGCCGCTTCGCTCTCGGTGAGCTGTTCGCCCACGAACTCGCGACCCTTCGACTTCTCGGCGCGGTAGAGCTGCCAGTTGTACTCGACGAAGACTTCGGCGGCGGCGTTCACGACTGCGGCCGCCACGCCCGGATCGGTACCGAGATAGGCGATCTCGAAGACGTAGGTGTCCTTGGTCGGCTCGACGGTCAAGAAATTCTGCACCGTCTCGACGGCAGCCTCGGTCGGGTCTTGCTCCTCGATGCGACCGTACTTGAGCAGCGCCCAGGCGTCGGAGAGGCGGTTCTTGGTCCAGGTCTTCAGGCGCTTCCACCACACGGTTTCGACGGTCGGCTGGTCGAGGCCGAGGCGGAGGACGACGGGCTCCACCACGGCCGCCGAGCGAATCACCTCGCCGAACGTGCGGGTCATCGCCTCGAAGGGCACGACCTGCGGAAGCGGAAAATCGAGCGTCTCTTTGTCCGACCCGCTTCCGACGAGCCGCATCTCCTCCTGGGGTCGGACCAGCACGAGGGCGCTCGCCGAGTAGCGCTCCGTCAGCACGTAGGTGAGCGCAAGCGCCGTCAACGCCGCCGACGCGCACATCAGCGCGATCGTGGTGCGGTAGCGGCCAATGAGACGCAGGAATTCGAGCAGTTCCATACGAACTCCAATCGGCGATCCTATCGGCCGACAAGAGGCCTTGCAATCTGCGCACACGCGGGACGCGCGGCACTTCGCGAGGAACGGCGCGCCCTTGCGACACGTACCGATCCTCGCGAAGCTCAATCAGCGTTCTGTTCGATCGTGCTGCCGCCGATGTGGGTACTTCAGCGTCCGTGCGAAGACCGCTGTCGACTCGAGCGACCAGTCGAGCGAAGTCCGCGACGCGCAGCGAAGGAGGTCCAGGTGAAGGTCTTCGTCACCGGTCACCGTGGCTACATCGGCGCCCACCTGGTCGACGTCCGGCGCGCGGCGGGTCACGAGGTCACCGGCTGCGACCCCGGGCTCTTCGCCCACTGCGCGTGGCGCGAGCCGGTGGCGCCCCATCGCGAGTTGGTCCGCGACGTCCGCGCGCTCACCAGCGACGACCTCGCCGGGCACGACTGCGTGCGCGCGCTGGCCGGACAGATGGAGCGGATTCGGAGCGGAGCGGCGACGTGATCTTCGGAGAGACCCCGCTGCCGGGCGTGTTCCTGATCGAACTCGAGCGCCGCGCGGATCCGCGCGGCTGGTTCGCTCGAACGTACTGCGAGCGCGAGTTCGCCGAGCACGGGCTCGTCGCACAATACGTGCAGGGCAACGCGTCGAGCAACCTCGCGCGCCACACGCTGCGCGGGCTCCACTATCAGCTGCCACCGGCGTCGGAAACCAAGTTGGTGAGCTGCGTGCGCGGCGCGCTCTGGGACGTCGTGCTCGACCTGCGGCCGGATTCGCCCACCTTCGGCCGCCACGTCGGCGCAGAGCTCTCGCACGAGAACGGCCGCATGATGTACGTGCCGAAGCAGTGCGCGCACGGTTTCCTGACGCTCGAGCCCGACACGGAGGTCCACTACCTCGTCGACTCCTTCTACGCACCCGAGCAGGAGCGTGGCGTGCGCTGGAACGATCCGCGCTTCGCGATCTCGTGGCCGGCTGCGCCAGCGGTCATCGCGGCGCGTGACCAGGAACACCGGGACTTCGATCTCGCCTGGCATCTCGGCGCGCCGGATTAGGCCGGGATGCGCATTCTCTTCACCGGCGCGAGTTCGTTCACGGGATCTTGGTTCGTCCGCGCGCTGGCCGAAGCGGGGCATGAGGTGACGGCGCTCTTCCGGCGGCCGCCCGATGGCTACCCCGACGCCCTGCGCCGCGAGCGCGCCCTGCAGCTCCAATCCGTGTCGCGGGCGTTGATCGGCACCTCGTTCGGCAACGAGGCGTTCCGCGCGCGGCTGCGCGACGGCCGCTTCGAGTTGCTTTGTCATCACGGTGCAGAAGTCGGCGATTACCGCAGTCCCGCTTTCGACGTCGTCTCCGCGCTCGCCGCGAACACGCGCGACGTGCGCGCCTGCCTCGCGGCCTTCGCGGCGGGCGGCGGCCGCGCGGTGCTGCTCACCGGCTCGGTCTTCGAGCGCGGTGAGGGACTCGGCGACACCCCGACCTCCGCGGTCTCGCTGTACGGGCTCTCGAAATCACTCACCCATGACGTCTTCGCGTTCGAGGCGCCGCGTGCCGGACTCGCGTTCGGGAAGTTCGTGATCCCGAATCCATTCGGACCCTTCGAGGAAGCGCGCTTCACGGCACACCTCGTGACGCGGTGGCGCGCGGGCGAAGCCGTCGTCGTGCGGACGCCCGATTACGTCCGCGACAACATCCACGTGGATCTGTTGGCGCGCGCCTACGTGCGCTTCGCGGAATCGCTACCGGATGCTGCAGGGCCGGCGCGCGCGCGCCCGAGTGGCTACATCGAGAGCCAGGGCGCCTTCGCCGAGCGTTTCGCGCGGGAGATGCGAACCCGCCTCGGGCTCGCCTGTGCGCTCGAGCATGCGGTCCAGACCGACTGGAGCGAACCTCGCGTGCGGGTCAACACCGACGCCTGCGACGCGAGCGCGCTCGGTTGGGACGAGGCGCGGGCCTGGGACGCGATCGCCGCGTATTACGCCGGACGCGCCGGTTCCGACGCGGGTCAGAGCCTGTGAAGAAATCGCCGACCGAGCAGCGCGCCGCGCCGACAGGCCAGATGCAAGGCGCGACGACGAGTCATATCGAGATATGGCGAGGAGGAGCAACGCAGCAGATGGCC
>JAGSPS010000187.1 GCA_018262315.1 Deltaproteobacteria bacterium
TCTGACGCAGAACCTGCTCGATCCGCCGTCGCGCGGTCACACGGCGAGCTTCGTCGACGCGCTCGCCACCTCGAACAACCAGTGCTTTGCGCAGCTCGCAGTGCACGAACTCGGCAGCCTCGCCGTGATCGACCAGATGGAGCGGCTCGGTCTGCTCGAGGCCCCCGCGCCGGGGCATCAGCCGGGCGAGGTGGATCCAGTCCGCGATCGCCTCGAACTCGGAAAGCTCGGTTCGGGCCTCGCGGGGTCGCGGATCTCGCCGCTCACGGCGGCGCGCCTCGCGGCGACGCTCGTGGACGGGCGGGTCGTGACGCCGTACTGGATCGCGCGCGCGCGCGACGCGAACGGCACGGAGCTTCTGGTTCCCGCGCTGACGGCGCCGCGTCCGGTGCTACCGGTGACGGTGGCGAGCGAACTGCGCTCGATGATGGTGCAGACCACCGAGCGCGGGACGGCGCGCCGCGCGTTCCACGCGCGCGACGGCCGACTGCTCCTCGATCCGATTCCAGTGGCGGGCAAGACGGGCAGCCTGAACGGCCTGAATCCCGACGGCCACTACGAGTGGTTCATCGGCGTTGCGCCTGCAGATGAACCGACGGTCGTAATCGCGACGTTGGTGGTGAACCGCGGCAAGCGACACCACACCGCCACGCAGATCGCGGCGCAAGTGCTGCAGTCCATTTTCTGCGAGAAGGGCGGCTGTCGCTCGACGGCGGGCGCTCGTCGCACCGCGGAGCGCCCCAGAGACGCGGGCGATCGCGGCTAGCCGGATCGACTTCGCTCGCCTTCGGCTCGCTGCGCGTCGGCCGACTCTCGGGTCGGCCTCCTAGCGCCGCGCGCGGGCTTCGGCCTTCGCGGCCTGCTTGCGTTCCTTGCGGCGCTTGAAGCGGAGGTCGCGTGCATGACGTACGCGCTTCTGCTTGTTCTTGGAGCGGGCCATGGATTCCTCGGGCTTCGGGAAGGACGCACTCTTGCCCAGACCGCCGTTCGGCGCCAGTGCCCGGCCGAGTCGCGACGCGCCAGCTGCTACCCCAGGATCTCGCCGACGACCGTGCCGAGTGCGCCCGTTTCCCCGTCCAGCAGGCATTCGACGGGCGGAAGCCCCGCGACCAGTTGTTCGAGGTGCTCTGCCACGCCAGGCCCGAGATCCTCGAAGATCAACGCGAGGCCGCGCTTGCCGTCGTCGCGTGCCACCTTCGCCCGCACGACCACCGGGGTTTCGCGCGCGTTGTCGTAGATCGCGATGCGCAGCGACGCGCCCACCGCGAGATCCTTCTGCGGGTCTACGCGCATCCCGCCGGGCGAGAGATCGCGGCCGATCAGCACGCGGTGCAGCGAGCCGTCGGAGGCCGCCGCGACCACGCGGTTCGAGTAATGGCCGCGAAGCTGGCGACGGCGGTCGAGGCGGGTTTGCTTCTCGGCGCTGGGCGCGTTTGCTCGCGTGCCGCCTCGCCGCTCGCGGGCCGCTTCGCCTTCGCACAGCGGGACGCGTCGCACGACACGCGGGGATGTCTCGTCCGCCGTTGCGCCAGGCGTCCCGAGCGGGGCCTCGCTGCGGTCGCGCGGCGACGCGGCGCCGAGCTGATGCGCGGCGAGCGCTTCGTCGAGCAGCGAGAGTGCGGACTCGCCGAGTTGCGAGAACTGGATCGCGACGGCGTAGCTGCCGTCCGCCGGTGAGGAGCGATCGTTTTGACAGCGCACCACGCGGCCGGGCAGCGTGAAGGCGTCGTCTCCGCACAGCTCGCTGGGCACCTGCACGCTGACCTTCGATGCTTCGGGAATCGCGTCTTGCGTGATGACGCGGCAGCTCTCCTCTCCGAGATCGACGAGCAGCGCATCGCGGCGCCGCATCCCGACCTTCAGTGAGACGCGATAGCCGAGCGGTACGCGTTGCTTCGAGCGCCGCTCCTTGCCCTGGTAGAGCGCGTGCATCAGCAACAGGCGCAGCGCGACCGGATGGACCGGACGCCGCACCAGGAACGTGAACCCCATCTGGCGCAGCGTCGCACGGAGCGTCCCGGAGTCTTCGCTCACGACGGCGATCCGCAGCGGCCGCCCGCTCGCGTCCTGTTTCGGCCAGGCGCGCGCCAACGTGGCGTGTCGGGTGGACGTGATGAACAGATCGCGCGGCGCTTCGAGCTGTGCCGGTACGGCGCCCCCGCGCAGATGGGCGAACTCGGCGCCGAGCGCGAGCAGGCAATCCCGCACGTCGTCGAGCTCGCCGTCGTCGACCAGCAGCACCCGGAAGCGGTTCGTCATGGCGAGCTCCTCTCGCGGTCCCGCGAGTCCCCGATCCGCTCGCTTCAGTCGGCTGAACCGGGGGGTGACTGAAGAACGAATGGCTGCTCCGGGAGCGAGCGCAGCACGGCCCAGAGAGCGACGCAGGCGAGCGTCAGGCCGGCCACGACCGAGAGTGGCGTGGCCAGCGGGCCTTGGGGAATCTGCAACTCGGCGGTGACCCCGAAGAGCGCCACCGCATTGTTTGCGGCGTGCGCGACGATCGCCGCTCGGATCGAGTCCGCCGCAACCGCCAGCACGCCGAGGTAGAGACCCAACAGCGCCGCGGCGGCGGCGTGCGCGAGGTCGCCATGCGCCGCGCCGAACGCCACCGAGGCCAGCGCAATCGCGGCGCTGCGACCCAGCACGGTGGCGAGGCCGCGCTGCAGGAAGCCGCGGAAGAACAGTTCCTCGCCGCATGCCGCGCCGATCGCCAGCGCGAGCAGCGGCAAGCCGAGCTGAGCGGACGGAATCCCCCCGAGCGCCTCATCGAAACGCGCGAGTCCCGGACTCGGCACTCCGCTCCAGAGGACGAGGGTCTCGGCCGCGTGCGAGAGACCGACGATGCCGAGTGTGCCGATCGCGATGGAGGCGGGCGACAAGCGTCCCGCGCCGAGGCCGAGTCGGCGTGCGATCGGTTCGCGGCCGAGCGCGGCTGCCGCCATCGCGAGCAGCGCGAGCGACGCGGCGGCGCCGAGCGCATCGACCGCCAGTGCGTCGGCGCGTCCGAGCGAGAGGTTCGCGAGCACGAAGTTCGTGATCACCACCACGAGTGGAATGCCGCTTGCGATGGCGAGCGCGCGGAGGATCGAATCGAAGCGCTGCACGACGAGCGCGAGGGTATCCGGCTTCCCTTCCTTGCGGGCGAGGGGGTGCCCCTGCGGCTACCTTGGGCCAGTGTCCTCGTCGCTCGCGCCGTCGCTGCTGATCGCGCTGCCCGATCTCGGCGATCCGAACTTCCGCCGCACCGTCATACTGCTCGTGCACCACGATGCGGACGGAACCGTGGGCCTCGTGCTGAACCGCAAGACCGATCTTTCCGCCGCCGACCTGTGCGAAACGCTCGACGTCGAGTGGCAGGGCGATCCCGAGTGGCCCGTGAACTGGGGCGGTCCGGTGCAGCCCAACACCGGCTGGGTCGTTGCAGGCGGCACCGACCTCGCCGATCTGCCCGAATCGACGCGCTTCGCCGAAGGCCTCTACTTCGCCGGTTCGCTCGATGCGCTGCGCCGCGTCGCCGAGAGCACGCCCGCCAGGCTCCGCCTCTTCCTCGGCTACGCGGGCTGGGGACCGGGTCAGCTCGAGGGCGAGCTGACGCAGGGCGCGTGGGTCGTCGCGCCGCTCACCACCGACGCCATCTTCGACGTTCCCGAAGAAGAACTCTGGGGCCACGCGTGGCGTCTGCTCGGCATCGACCCCGCCACGATCGTCTCGACGCCCGGCGTGCACTAGCGCATCCGCCGCGACCGCCGGGGGGAGGGCCCATGAAGAAACTCGTCGTCCGCGTGTCGTCGCTGCTGCTGGTCGTCGCAGCGGGCATCGCGATCTACGGCTATCAGCAGGTCGCGACGCTGACCCCCGAGCGCGTCACCGACGACGTCTGGGTGCTGTTCGGAATGGGCGGCAACGTCGGGGTGCTGCGCACCGAACGCGGCTCGCTGATCGTCGACACGATGACCTTCCGGATGCAGGGCGAGCGCATCCGCGAGGAGGCCGAGCGACTCACCGGTCGCGAAGCCTCGGTCGTCTTGAACACGCACTACCACAGCGACCACACCCACGGAAATCCGGGCTTTCCAGCCGGCACGCGCGTCGTTTCGACGACCCGCACCCGTGCGCTGCTCGACGCCCTCGACGCCAGCTACTGGAGCGGAGCCGCGGCCGAAACGCTCCCCAACGAGACCTTCGACACGACCCACGAGATCCGCCTCGGTGGCAAGACGGTGCGCGTCAGCTACCTGGGGCGCGGCCACACGAGCGGCGACCTGGTCGCGCTCTTCGTCGAAGATCGCGTCCTCCATCTCGGCGATCTGCTCTTCAACCACCGCTACCCGAACATCGACCTCGAAGCCGGCGGCAGCATCGAGCAGTGGATCGGCACGCTCGACCGCGTGCTGGCGATGGACGGCTACGACCGCGTGATCCCGGGCCACGGCGCCGTCACGGATCGCGAAGGCGTGCGCCAGTTCCAGTCGTTCCTCAGAGAAGTCTGGGAGCAGGTGTCGGGCGCCGTGCGCGAGGACAAGGATCTCGAGGAGACGCTGCGCAGTGTGCAGCTCACGCAGGACGCCGGCTACGAGGCGATCGCCGTGCCGCTGGTGCTGCGGCTCGATCGCGATTTCGTCGTGAAACGCGCCTGGCAGGAAGCCACCGGCACCGTGGTGCCGAGCGGACCGGCAGCGCAGCATGGAGAGGGACAGCAATGAGCGTCGCGGATCTCTTCTCGGTAGCGGGCAAGGTCGCGCTGGTGACCGGCGGCTCGCGCGGCATCGGCCGGATGATCGCGTCGGGCCTCGTCGAGGCTGGCGCGAGGGTCTACGTCGCGTCGCGCAAGAAAGAAGACTGCGACCGCGCCGCCGCGGAACTCTCGAAGCGCGGCACCTGCATCGCACTGCCCGGCGACCTCGCGTCGCACGCCGGCACGCGCGCCCTCGCCGATGCCTTCGCCGCGCGCGAGACCGCGCTGCACATCCTGGTGAACAACGCCGGCGCCAACTGGGGCGCGCCGCTCGCGGACTACCCCGAAGCGGGCTGGGACAAGGTGATGGCGCTCAACGTCAAGGCCGTCTTCGACTTGACGCGCATGCTGATCCCGCAACTCGAGGCGGCGAGCCGGCCGGGCGATCCGGCGCGTGTCATCAACGTCGGCTCGATCGACGGCCTCCAGGTGCCGGTCCTCGAAACCTACGCGTACAGCGCGAGCAAGGCCGCCGTCCATCATCTGACGCGCACCCTGGCGCGCAGACTCGCCCCGAAGATCACCGTCAACGCGATCGCGCCGGGACCCTTCGAGAGCAAGATGATGGCCGAGACGCTGAAACAGTTCGGCGACGCCATCAAGAAGAGCTGCCCGCTCGGCCGCATCGGCGAACCGAGCGACATGGCCGGCATCGCGATCTATCTGGCCTCGAAGGCGGGCGCCTACGTGACCGGCGCGGTGATCCCGGTGGACGGCGGGATCTCGACGACGAAATAGTTCGGCGCCGCGTCTGGGCACTACGTCTGGGCGCTGCCACCTCATCCGCTCACCGCACTTCGAGCAAGTCGAAGATCGCCGGGTGATCCGAGAGCGGCTGACCGGTATGGTTCACGGCGCGCTCGTCTTTGCCGCTGCCGCTGCTCGTGATGGCCACGTTGCCGCCGCCGCGAATCAGTAGATAGTCGAGATGACTCTCCCATCCGTTCGCCGGCGTCTGCGCGGCGAGCGTGAGATCGACGCGATCGCGGAACCATTCGAGTAGCGCGCGATCCCGCGCGACGTCCCATTCGAGATTGAAATCCCCACCGATGAGCAGCGCGCGTCCCGCGCTGTGCGAATCGATTGCCGCTGCCAACCGCTCGAGCTGCGCGACGCGTACGCGGTGATCGTCGTCGCTCGCTCCGGCATCGAGATGCGTGTTCCACACGTCGAGCTGTGCCCCGTTTGGCAAGGCTAGCCGCGCCATCAAGAAGCCCTTGTTGCCGAAACAATCGTTGCCCGCGCTGAGGTAGCCGTTGCAGACGCCATACGGCTCGAGCAGCGGCGGCTCGCGGCTGTCGAAGCGCGCCAGGATCGTCAGCCCGGCGCCTTCCAGCAACGGCGCCCACGCTTCGTTTCCCCGAAACAAATGTGGGTGTTTCGCGTTCGAGACGACCACGTCGTGATACGCGAAGTCCTCTTGCAGCAGCACCAGGTCGTGGGCAGCCGCCTTCTCGAGGATCAGCGGAATGCGCGCCGGCGGATCGTCGCGCGCGATCCAGCTCGGCAGGCCGTGGATGTTGTAGGTCAGTACCGAGATCTCGATCGGCTCGCGCGCGTTCGCCGTCATCGAACTCAGCAACAGGAACGCGAAAACCAACCACGCACTCAAAGGAAAATGCCCGCCCAGCAGCCCGCCATCAGCGTTGCGAGCGTACCGGTGAGGATCGAGCGCAGCCCCATCGACGCGATCTCGCCGCGCCGCGACGGCGCCATGCCGCCGAGTCCGCCGAGCAGGATCGCGAGCGACCCGAAATTCGCGAACCCGCACAGCGCATACGATGCCAACACGGCCGCGCGTCGCGAGATCTCGCCCGACCAGCGCGATGAACGCGATCAGCATCGCGCCCACGTAGCCGGCGAGACGCAAACCCGCGATCGCGCCGTTCGCCGCCGCGTCGAACACGTTCGCGGCGATATCCTCGAGGTCCGCGCCGCGGGTGCCCGCCGTGACCGGCGTCCCCGTTTCGGGAATCATCACCTTCGCGAGCAGCACCGAGCCCGCGACGGTCGCCATCCCGGTCGTCATCAGCGCAAACAGCTCGGAGCGCGTCATGCGCTCGATGTACGGCCGCACCAGCAGCGGCGCCTCGACCATCCCGACGAAGATCTCCGCCGCGGCCGCCAGGCTCTCTGCGCCCGACGTGCGCATCGTGCGCATCATCACCCACGCGAGCGCCGCCACCACGCGCTGGATCACACCGAGATGGAAGAGCACCGCGAACAGGCTCCCCATGAACACGATCACCGGCAGCACCTGGGTCACGATCGCGAAACCCGAATCCATCAGCGGGCCGAACACGAAGCGCGCGCCGACGCTCGTGTAGTAGGTGAGTCCGCCCACTGCTGCGCTCGCGCCCGCGAAGAAGGTCCTCCCCGCAGCCGTCCGCAGCAGCAACAGCGCGAGCCCGAGCTGGATGCCCAGACCGAAGA
>JAGSPS010000022.1 GCA_018262315.1 Deltaproteobacteria bacterium
GGCTGCGAGCTGTCGCACCAGATCGCGGCGCTCGCGATCGACGCGATGGGCGAGTTCGGCGTGCTCTACGACGGCTCGAAGCACGAGCGCGCCTTTGGGCTCTGGCAGTTCCAGTACATGTTCTCGCTCGGGCTGATCATCGGCGGCGGCACCGCGCAGATCCAGAAGAACATCATCGCCGAGCGCGGCCTCGCGATGCCCAGAGAGCCGAAGATCGGAGGACAGCGCTGATGGACTTCGGGCTCACCGACGAACAGAAGCTCCTCGAACAGACGCTTCGCCGCCTGCTCGGCGAGGTGGCGCCGCCGCTGCGCGTGCGCGAGATCATGAACGGCGAGACGGCGCACGACCCGAAGCTGTGGGCGCAACTCGCCGAGCTGGGCGTTGCGGGAATCCTGGTGCCCGAAGCGCAGGGAGGCGGCGGGCTCCAGATGCTCGACGCGGCGTTGGCGATGCAGTCGCTCGGTCATGGCGCGACTCCGGCGCCGTTCCTCGCGACCAGCGTGCTCGCGCCGGTGGCGCTCGCGGCGGGAACGCCCGCGCAGCAGGGCGAGTGGCTGCCGCGGATCGCGGCCGGCGACGCGCTGCTCGGCGTCGCGGCGAGCGAGCTCGTGTGCAAGCGCGCCGACGCCGGGGTGCGCGTCGAGAGCGGTCGCCTGCAAGGCAAGGCGTACTTCGTGCTCGACGCCGGGGTCGCGCAGGCGTTTCTGGTCGCGGTCGACCGCGACCGCATCGCGCTCGTCCCGCGCGATGCGGCGGGCCTCGGCGTGACGCTGCTCACGACGATCGACCGCACGCGGCGCGTTGCGGAGCTGGTCTTCGAGGGCACGACGCCCGCGGAGTGGATCGGCGGTCGCGACGGCGTGCCCGGGATCGCGAATCGCTTGCTCGCCGCGGGTCGCATCGCGCTGGCGGCCGATATCCTCGGCGCTTGCGAACGCGCCGTCGAGATGGCGGTTGCCTACGCGAAGCAGCGCGAGCAGTTCGGTCGCACGATCGCGACGTTCCAGGCGGTGAAGCATCTGTGCGCGGAGATGGTCGCGGAGCTGGAGCCCGCGCGGTCGCTGCTGTGGTACGCGGCGTACGCCTTCGACGAGCGCCCCGAGGAGGCGCCGCTCCTCGCGCTCCACGCCAAGGCACACTTCGCCGAGATCGGGACCTTCATCGTGCGCACTGCCACCGAGGTGCACGGCGGCATCGGCTTCACCGACGCCTACGACCTGCAGCTCTGGTTCAAGCGCGTCGGCCTCGATCGCCAACTCCTCGGCACTCCCGAACTCCTCCGCGCCGAAGCCGCCACCCTCCAGTTCGGATAGGGCGGTGCCGGGCGTCAAGTTATTTCGGTGTCAAGTTATTGGGACTGTCGGGCCATTGCGTGCCGCCGCGCCCAGGGGGTGATTGCATGTCCGCCGCCTTCGTCGTTGGCTTGCTCTGGGTCTTGTTCGCCGTCACGCACATGGGGCTTTCGAGTCGGACCTGGCGGCCGCGCGTCGTTGCCGCGCTCGGTGCGCAGGGCTTTCTCGGCGTGTACTCGGCGCTCGCGTTGCTCGTGTTCACGGCGCTGGTCTGGTTCTACGTCGGTCATCGTCACCAGGGGACGCAATTTTGGGCGCCATCGACCGGCGGCGTCGCGTTGTGGGCGAACTACGCGGTGCAGGGCGTCGCGTGGTCGCTCGTGGTGGCAGGCGTGATGACGCCGAGTCCCGCCGCCTTCGTCGTTGGCGATGCCAAGCGACCCGAAGCAGCCCGCGGTGTCCATCTGCTGACGCGCCACCCGGTCTTCATGGGCGTCGGGATCTTCGGCGCGCTGCACCTCTCCGTGATGGGCTTCGCATCCGATGTCGCATTCTGGGCGGGGTTCCCGCTCTTCGCGCTGATCGGCTGTGCGCACCAGGATCGCCGTAAGCTCGCGGCCGAGGGCGCCGACTACCGCGCGTGGCACGAGCGAACGCCGTTTCTCCCCTTCACGGGCCGCGAGACAGTGCGCGGGCTGCGCGAACTCCCGCGGCTCGCGATCCCGATCGGCGTCGTGCTCGCCACCGGGCTTCGACTGCTCCACGGCCCGCTCTTCCACTGACGCGGGGTCGGAAGGGCTACGCGCCCGAGCCCTCGAAGCAGAGCTTGAAGCGGCGCTTCCCCAGCCGATGGCGCGGCCGGTACGCGAGCAGCGCCTCGCAGCCTGTTCTCGCGAGCGACGCGTCGACGCGCGCTCGCTCCGCATCCGGGAGCGCACGGTACGCATCGAGCGTGCGCTGCAGCATCCACAGCGTGTAGGGGCTCGTGTAGCGCTGGAAACGCGCGCCCCGGAAGCCGGTGTCGTGGAAGCCGACGGCGCGCGGCGGCTCCTCGAGTTCGGGCGGGCGCGCGTCGGCCCAGCGCTCGAAGTCGCGCACGGTGTCGAGCAGCAGCGGCACGGCGTCGCGACCGATCAACTCGAGGATGGGGCGGAGCGTGTCTGCCAGCGCGTCGTCCGGGAGAAAGTCGCCCGACGCCGTCGGGTCGGGGTGGTTCATCCGCTCGATCCAGTGACAGACGCGCGGTGCGCGCTCGCGCAGCAGGCGACCCGGTACGGCGTCGAGATACAGGTGCGCGTAGAACGGGCCCAGCAGCGCGCAGTCGGCGAGCGACATGCGCGCGCCGAGCAGCGCCGCGTGTTCGGCGAAGTGCGCGGAGAGCGCGTCGAGCAGGTCTGCCAGGTGCATTTCGATCGCCGCGTGCGACTCGGGCCGCACCCCGAGCATCGCGATCGACCCGCTCATGCGATCGGCGAACTTGATCGCGCCCGCCGGGTCGCCGGTCGCGGCGGCGAAGTCGGCGCGCGCTTTGCGCTCGCTCTCCGGGAAGCTCCAGCGGTAGTGCATCGCCGGCAGCAGCAGGAACTCGTCGGCGTAGAGTTCGAGCAGGTACGCGACGACGCGTTGCACCGGCGTCGCTGGAACCAGCGCCGGCTCGGGATGACGGCGCTCGAGCGCGTCGAGGATCTCGCTGGTGTCCTGCCAGGTCTCGTCCTCGGGCGTCACGACGATCGGAATGAAGCCGAGTCCGGTGCGCGGCAGGATCACGTCGCGGTAGGCAGCCGGCGTCGGCAGATGCTCGACGAAGAAGATCCCCTTCCGTCGCAGCGCGGGGCGCACCTTCCCGGAGAAGTACGAGATCTCGGCAGCATAGAAGCGATACGGCAAAGCGGACGGTCCTCGTCGTGGACGGGCGGAGGACTCGAGGGACACACCTGCCGTTGCCGCCGCGCGCTGCATGGTACCGGGATGTCGCGACACGGCGAGGCGCGACCTCCACACGTAGCGAGTCGAGGTGTGTCCCCGAAGTCCACAGCCAGTCCACGACGAGGACCGTCCCCTTTCTCCTTGTCGCGATGCCAAGGCGGTGCTAGATGCGGGGTCACTCGTTCGTCGCCCCCCGAGAGGCGCATTGCTCGAGTTCCAGATCGCAGAAGGCATTCGCCTGACGGACGTCATCGACGTTGCGCTCGTGGCCGTGGCGCTATGGGCCGCGTTGTCGTGGCTGCGGCGCGCGCGCGCCCGGATCGCGCTGGCCGGGGTCGCGATCGCCGGCGCGGCCTTCCTCGTCGCGCGCCAGCTCGAACTGCAGATGACGGTGTGGATCCTGCAGGGCTTCTTCGCGGTCCTGGTGCTCGTGCTGGTGGTCGTCTTCCAGGAGGACCTGCGACGGCTCTTCGATCAGATCGCAGTCTGGGGACTGCGCCGCAAACCGGCCCCCGCGCCGCCCGATGCGGTGGACGCGCTGGTGGGTACCGTGCGGCAGCTCCTCTCGCAGGGCTTCGGCGCGCTCTTCGTGATCCCCGGTCGCGAGCCGCTCGACCGCCACGTCGCCGGCGGCATCCCGCTCGGCGGTCTGCTCTCCGAGCCGCTGCTGCTGTCGCTCTTCGATCCGCACTCGCCCGGTCACGACGGAGCCGTCTCGATCGAGGGCGATCGTGTGACGCGCTTCGCCATGCACCTGCCGCTGTCGAGCGATCACGATCAGCTCGGCTCAGGCGGAACGCGCCACGCGGCGGCGCTCGGACTCGCCGAGCGTGCCGATGCGCTCTGCATCGTCGTCTCGGAGGAGCGCCGCTCGGTGTCGGTCGCGCGCGACGGTCAGCTGCGCGTGCTGGCCGGGCCCGAGCTGCTCGCGCGCGAGATCCGCCGCTTCATGATGGAGCGCGGTCCCAAGCGGGTCGAGCGGCGTTCGCGTGGGCGTGAGGTGTTGCAGCGTTGGCCCGAGGCGCTGCTCGCTACGGGCGCGTCCGCGGGCCTGTGGCTGCTGCTCGTGCCGGGTTCGACGGTCGGCGAGTTCCAGCGAAGCATTCCCGTCGTGATCGAGAATCTGCCGCCGGGTTACGCGATCGAGAGCGTCGAGCCCACCGAGGTCGACGTCGTCTTCGAGGGCCGCCGTCGCGACCTCTACCTGGCAGGGCAGCAGGCGAAGCTGGAGGTTCATGTCGACGCGTTGCTGGTGCAGCTCGGTCGTCGCTCCTTCGACGTCGGTCCCGAGGACGTGCAGCACCCGGAAGGTCTGACGCCGCTCCGCGTCAATCCGACCCGCATCAAACTGAACGTCGTGCAGAGCAACGCGGAGAGCAGCCGGCCACCCAGCCGTCGCGGCTAGGGGCCGGCCTCCGGTCGATCACGCTTTTTCGTAACCCATCACCGCCTTCACTTCGAGGAACTCCTCGAAGCCGAAGCGGCCCCACTCGCGGCCGTTGCCCGAATGCTTGTAGCCGCCGAAGGGCGCCGCGAAGTCCGGTCCGGCGCCGTTCAGGTGCACGTTGCCGGTGCGCAGTCGCAACGCCACGCGGCGCGCGCGATCGAGATTGCCCGACGTGACGTAGCCCGAGAGGCCGTACGGCGTGTCGTTCGCGATGCGGATCGCCTCCTCCTCGTCGCGGTACGGCAGGATCGCGAGCACCGGCCCGAAGATCTCCTCGCGCGCGATGGTCATGTCGTTCTTCACGTTCGCGAAAACGGTGGGCTTCACGTAGTAGCCCCTGGTGAGTCCGTCGGGACGACCGACGCCGCCCGTGACGAGCGTCGCGCCTTCGTCGATGCCCTTCTGGATCAGGCCCTGGATCTTCTTCCATTGCAGCTCGGAGACGACCGGGCCGATCGTCACGCCTTCCGCCGACGCCGGTCCGACCTTCACGCCCGAGGCGGCGGCCTTCGCGATCGCGACGGCTTCGTCGTGGCGGCTCGCCGGAACCAGCATGCGGGTCGGCGCGTTGCAGGACTGGCCGCTGTTCATCACGCAACCCTGCACGCCGCCGGGGATCGCGGTCTGGAAGTCGGCGTCATCGAGGATCACGTTCGCCGACTTGCCGCCGAGTTCCTGCGAGACGCGCTTCACGGTGGGCGCCGCGGCCATCGCGACCTGTACGCCCGCACGCGTCGAGCCGGTGAACGACACCATGTCGATTTCCGGATGCGACGCGATCGCCGCACCGACGTTGGGGCCGTCGCCGTTCACGAGATTGAAGACGCCCGCCGGCACGCCCGCCGCGTGGAAGATCTCGGCGAGCAGGATCGCGTCGAGCGGCGCGATCTCGCTGGGCTTCAGCACCATCGTGCAGCCCGCCGCGAGGGCCGGCGCCACCTTGCACATGATCTGGTTGACGGGCCAGTTCCAGGGCGTGATGAAACCGCACACGCCGACCGGCTCGCGCGCGATCAGCGTCGTGCCGTGCTGTTCCTGGAATGCGTAATCCTTCAGCACGGCGATGGTCTGGTTGAGATGCCCGACTCCCGTCGCGGCCTGCGCCGCCTTGGCGAGCCACAGCGGCGCGCCCATCTCCTGCGAGATCGTGCGGGCCAGCTCCTCGTAGCGCGTCATGTAGACGGCCACGATCTTCTGGAGGAGGGCGAGCCGCTCTTCCTTCGTCGTCTGCGAGTAGGAGGCGAACGCGGCGCGCGCCGCCCTGGCGGCGCGGTCGACGTCCTCGGCGCTGCCGAGGCTGATCCGGCCGATGACCTCCTCGGTGGAAGGGTCGATGACGTCGAGAGCGGCGGGTTTGACCGGGTCGACCCAGCGGCCGTCGATGTAGAACTGAAGGCGTTCCTGCATGAGATCCTCCGTGCCGCGTGGGTCGCGGACAATGGGGCGCTTCGTAATTCCCGCCAGGGTATAGCGGAGGGTCCGCCGCGGCGAGGCCAGTGGCGACGCAACGGGCGTCAGCGAGCCTTCGGCGCGCTGCGGCTGCGCCGCGTTCGCGAGCGGACGAGTGGCGGACCCAGCGCGCGCAGGTCACGCGCGATCGCGCGCTCGGTCGAGGCCTCCATCGCGCGGAAGCGCCGCACCAGTTCCTCGCCGAACTCCGTGAGGCGCGCGCCGCCGCCGGCCCGGCCGCCGCTCGCGGTTTCGACGACGGGTCGGCCGAAGCCCGCGTTGAGGTCGTCGATCAGCTCCCAGGCGTGGCGGTAGGCCATCTCCATCCCGCGCGCCGCCGCCGAGATCGAGCCGTGATCGCGCACGCCTTCGAGGAGTTGGACCTTGCCGGGCCCGAGCGTGTGGTCGCCGTCGAGGTGGATGTGGAGTCGGACGCGGGCCACGGGAATCTCCTTTCGAGTCGTGCGCGCTCAGTCGGGCGGTTCGAGAACGCTTTGGTCGAAGAAGATCGCGAGGTTCGCGCCGGCGACGCGCTCGGAAACGGTGCGGAACTGGGCCAGCGAGATCGCCTGCGGCGCTTCGACGAGCGCGCGCACGACGTCGTCGAGGTTCTTCCTGCCGCCCGAGACGCGGCGGATCTCCTGGTCGAGTTCGCGCAGCAGCCCGACGGCGCGCGCGGTCGTGGCAGAACTCGACTGCGGAACGGTCACGCGCTTCACGCCGCGCCCCTTCTCGGCGATGCGCTCGAGTCCGCGCTCGTAGCGGCGCTTCGAGATCGTCTTCGAGCGCACCAGCGCTTCGAGTGAGTACAGCTCGGCAAGTCCCTCGACGGCCCAGTCGCCGCCCGGCCCGGCGCGCGCGCGCAGCAGCACGTGCATCACCTCGTGCAGTACGGGGCTGGTTACGTCATCGGCGATCAGCGGCAGGCTCGCGTGCAGGTACGCGCTCCTCGGAGCGGAGAGCCCCCCGCGCCACATCGGGTCGGCGGCGCCGACGAGCGCGAGACGATCCGGCAGAGGCGCGATCTTGCGCAGCGCCGGCAGCGTCCAGCGCAACAGCGCCAACAGGTCCTGACGCCGCATCCCGTTGCCCACCGGCGCGCCGATCGCGAGATGCACGCCGGCCACGCGCTCGCGCAGCACGCCGAGTCGTCCCAGCAGCAGCCAGCCCACCGGGCGATCGAAGCGTCGCTCGGGCCGGTCGATCGACCAGCTGTCGTCGTCGAGCGGCGCGTACGGCAGCACCGCCGACCAGCCCTGCGGCAACACCAGTTGCAGCACCGCCTTGCTCTGCGCCCGGTCTTCGGTGCGCACGCGCGCGGGGGGCACGAGGTCATCGCCGCGCAGCAACGCAAACGAGCGGGTGCAGCGCGCGTCGTAGCTGCTCTCGTCGCGCAGATGGTCGATGCGCACCGCGTAGTGCAGCACGCCGCCGCCGCGCGGCGGCGTCCAGGCGACGCTCGCTTCCTCGACCAGCACGTGGCCGTCGCCGCGGAACGCGAGCTGGCGCTCCGGGTCGACGCGGAAGCGCAGCGAACGGAACACGTTCGCGGGATCGGTCACGTGCAGTGCGACGTGCGCCGTTTTCTCGGTGGGGACGATGCGCACTTCGAAGCGCACGTCGTAACTCGGCGCCAGCTCCGGCTGCGGCTGCGGCTGCGGCGACTGCGCGCGCGCGCTCGCCGTCGCGAATGCGCAGGACACGACGAGCGCGAGCGCTGCCAGGCGTCGCCTCATGCCGGTACCCGGGCGCGCTCTTCAATCGCGACGGCGAGCGCGATGCGCTCCGCCACGCTCCGATCCGGCCCGATCTCGCGGTCGACGGCGCGCAACCGCGGCAGCAGGCCGGCGCGGTTGGCGAGCTGGATCATCAAGCCGGGGCGGGCGTTCATCTCGAGCATCACCGGACCGTGTCGCGCATCGACCACCAGATCGGCGCCGACGTAGCCGAGCCCCGTCTCGTCGGCGGCGCGCAGCGCGAAGCCGAGCACGTCGGCGAAGCCGGGGATCGCGCGTCCGAGCAGCGCCTCGCCCGTGTCGGGGTGCTTGCGGATCGGACGGCTCTGCAGGATCGCGTGCGTGGTGCGGCCGCTTTCCAGGTCGATGCCCGCCGCCACGGCGCCCTGGTGCAGGTTCGCGCGTCCCCCCGCGCGAAGCGTCGGGAGGCGCGTCATCGCCATCACCGGGACGCCGCGGTAGACGATGACGCGCACGTCGGGCACGCCCTCACTCGCGATCGCCGCGAAGTCGGGGTGTACGAGCAGTCGCTCCTCGACGATCGCGGCGTCGGCCTGGCCCGCGAGCGCGTAGAGACCTGAAATCACGCCCGCGGCGTGATAGGCGAGGTCGTCGAGTGTGACGCGCTGACCGCCCGCCAGGCGGAAACGCGCGCCGTCGCGGTCGCAGATCACGAGTATCCCGTTGCCCATCGCGCCGCGCGCGGGCTTCAGCACGAAGCTGTTCAGCCTTGCCAGCGCTTCGCGCAGCCGGCGCAGCTCGAAATGCTGGCGCGCGACAGCGAGCAGCTGCGGTGTCGGGATCCCCGCGCGCGCACACAGATCCTTGGTGAGCAGCTTGTCGTCGACGGCGGGATACGCCCCGCGCGGATTCCAGCGCAGCGTGTACTCGGCGTTGCGGCGGTTGATACCGAGTACGCCATGGCGGCGCAGCGCGCGCAAGACCTTCATACAGGCCGCTCCGCGTCATCACTGGGATCGGCGAAGGAGCGGAAGCGCACCAGGTCGAGCAGTCGATAGCCGGTGTAACCGCCGATCCAGACCAGCATGCCCATCACGCAGAAGGTCAGCTCGGGGAACGAGAACATCACGTACTCCGCGGTCGGGTCGCGCAGGATCGGGTAGACGGCGACCGTCACCAGCAAGGAGTAGCCCGCGCGCACCAGCGCGTTGCGCATGCCCTCCTCGGCGATCGCGATCGAGAAGCGTTCGATCAGCATCGTGAGGATCACGATCGGGAAGAGTACGCCCGAGAACAACTCGCGCGTGTCGAACCTGCGGCCGACCAGCGCGAACAGCGCGACGCCGAGCACCACCAGACAGAGCAGGATCGCGAGTCGCGGCACCAGCAGCAGGCGCAGGCGTTCGAGGACGAGCCGCCCGAATACGCCCACGATGATCACGCCCACCACCATGGCGAGCCCGACGTAGATCGGCACGTTGCGCAGCGCGAACGCGATCAGCACCGGCATGAAGGTGCCGAAGGTCGGCACGCCGATCAGGTTGCGGAAGATCGCCACGACCAGGGCGCCGAGCGGCAGCGCGAGCAGCAGGCGCAACGCCGCCTGTGTGTCGACCGGAAGGCGGTACAGCGAAAGCGCGCGCAGCACGCGGTTCGCCGGCACCATCATCGCCGCCAGTTCTTCGGGGCGCAGGTGCTCGCGCAGCGCCTCGTAGTGATAGGTGACGGCTTCGGCGCCCGTCGCCTCGACGCTCGCGAACGAACCCGCGCGCAGCGCGACGAGCGACGCAGGGCGCGTCGCGAAGAACGCGCCCGTGGGGGAGAGCGGCACCCAGGCGCCGCCCGCCCAGGCCTCGGCCCACGGGATCTCGCGTGGCGCCGCGCCACCCCGCAGCTCGAGTCCCGTGACGGGGCGCGCCGGTACGCCGGCCGCGCGCAGCAGCGTCACGAGCAGCGCCGTCTTGCCGCGTTCGCTGCCGGCGTGACTCGCGAGGGCGAGCAGCGCGTCGTCGGAGCCGCCCGCCGTCGTCGCCACTTCGTGCGCCACCATCGCGTAGATCGAGCGAAGCCGGCCCGCGACGTCGCTCGGCGGCGGCAGCGCGAGCACTTGCAGCGTCGCCGCGATCTCGGCCGCATCCATCGGGAACTCGCGCGTCGATCCGGCGTAGCGCTGCGCGCTCGCGGGCGGCGCGCCGACTTCCGTGGGCAGCGGCGTTTCGACCGGCGCGAGCCGCACGCGGAATCCGTACGCGATGTCGTGCACGCCGTCGAAGGCGCCGCGCCAGACCGCCGTGCGCCCGCCGTCCTCGGTGCGCAGCGTGAAGAGCAGGCGATCGGCGGAGGAGCGCTCGTCGTACACCTCCTGGCCGGGCGCCGTAGACGGCACCGGCGCGCGCACGCTGCCGCGACCGCCCGCGCCGCGCACCGTCACGTTCAGCTCGACGCGCCACAACCCTTCGGGGTCGGTGGGCAGTACGGGCAGGTCGTAGACGACGACCTTCCAGCCGAAGACGGCGAGTCCGAGGGCGACGAGCACGAACCCGACGGCGGCGACGACCCGGTTCATGCGCGCGGCTACTTCGGTTTGGAGAGATCGGAAGCGTCGGCGACGGAGCTGACCTCTCCGCGCAGCCGATTCAGCAAGGCCCGCGCCCAGATCCCTTCCGCGGCGAATATGACGAGACCGAGCGGAACCAGGATCCTTTCGGGCCTGGGCAGCACCAGCGCCGCGACGCCGAGGATCAGCAGCGTCGAGCCCACCGCGAGTACGATGATCTTGCGCCCGGCCGCGAGCGTGACGCGCGCGAGTGTCTCCCGATCACTCGCCAGCGGCGATACCAGCGGAGCCGTCTCGCGTCCGGCTGCGAACGCCGACGCGAGGATCCCGACGGCCAGGATTCCGATGATCACCGCGAGCGACGTCACGGTGGGGATCGGCTGGCTGTGGGAGAGGATCATCTTCACGCCGACGAACGCGAGGATGAAGACGAGGCTCTGCTTCAGGTACTTGAAGTGGTTGAGCAGCGGCGCGATCGCGAAATAGAGGTTGCGCAGGCCGAGAATCGCGAAGACGTTCGACGTGAAGACCAGGAACGGATCCTGCGTCACCGCGAAGATCGCCGGGATCGAGTCCACGGCGAAGAGCACGTCGGAACTCTCGACCATCAGCAACACCAGGAGGAGCGGCGTCGCGGCGCGGCGGCCGCTCATGTCGACGAAGAAGCGCTCGCCGTGGAGTTCGGGGGTCACCGGATAGAGGCGCCGCGCCAAGCGGATCACGGGGCTCTTTCCCGGGTCGGGCTCTTCGTTGCCGGCGATCAGCATGCGGACGGCCGTCAGGATCAGGATCCCGCCGAACACGTAGATGATCCAGTCGAAGCGCGTGATCAGGGCGGTGCCGAGGCCGATCATCGCGCCGCGCATCAACAGCGCGCCGAGGATTCCCCAGAACAGCACGCGGTGTTGGTAGGCGAGCGGCACGCGAAAATACGAGAAGATCAACGCGATGATGAAGACGTTGTCGAGCGAGAGGCTCTGTTCGAGCAGGTAGCCGGTGAGGAACTGGAGCGCCGCGGTTCGGCCGTCGAGGGGATGGCCGACGCCGACGCCCACGCCGAGCCAGTTGCGGTCGTAGAGGAAGAACACGAGCACGTTGAAGGCGAGCGCGAGCGAGACGTAGAAGCCGGCCCAGGCGAGCGCTTCGCCGGTGCGGATCGCGCGATTCTCGCGATGGAAGACGCCGAGATCGAGAGCCAGCAGGCCCAGCACGAAGGCGAGGAAGCCCGCCCAGACCGCGACATCCAGCACTTGCATGGGCCGCGCAGGGTACCTCGCGCGCTGGCCCTCGGATACCCTCGGCGTGATGCCGGAAGACGATCTCTACGCGGTGCTCGGCGTCGCCAGGGGCGCCTCCGAGGACGAGCTGCGAACGGCGTATCGCAAGCTCGCTCGGAAGCACCATCCCGATGTGAATCCGGGGAACAAGCAGGCGGAAGATCGCTTCAAGGAGGTCTCGTTCGCCTACGACGTGCTCTCGGATTCCGAGAAGCGCGCGCGCTACGACGAGTTCGGGCGGCAGGGCCTCGAAGCGGGTTTCGACCCGGAGCAGGCGCGCGCGTTCCGCCGTTGGTCGGAGGGGGCGCGCCGCTCTCCCTATCGCGAACACGGCGAGCACGGCGAACACGGCGACGCCGCGTTCGATCTCGACGATCTGCGGTCGCGTCTGCGCGGGCAGGGCGGCTTCGAAGACAGCGGCGGCTTCGAAGGCGCGGGTGCATGGCGCAGCATGCCGCGGCGCGGCCGCGACGCGCGCGCGGAGATCGAGATCGACTTCCTCGACGCCGTGCTGGCGCGCGAGGTCGCGGTCGAGATCGAAGGACGCGGCCGCCTGCGCGTGCGCGTCCCGGGTGGCGCCAGCGACGGCACGCGCGTGCGTCTCGCCGGGCAGGGCGAGCCGGGCGCGGCGGGCGGACTGCCCGGCGATCTGCTGCTCACGCTGCGCGTCCGCTCCCACCCCTTGTTCAAACGGGATGGCCACGATCTGCTGCTCGACGTTCCGGTCACGATCCCGGAGCTGGTGCTCGGTGCCAACGTCGAGGTGCCGACACCCGATGGCAGCGCGAGCGTGCGCGTGCCGCCGCATTCGCGTCCCGGCGCGCGCCTACGGCTGCGCGGCAAGGGCGCCGTGAAGCGCGCGGGCGGACGCGGCGACCTGATGCTGCGTCTCGAAGCCGCCTTCCCCGAAGACGGCGGTGAGCGGCTCGAGGAGCTCGCGAAGTCGATGGAGCCGCTCTACGAAGGTCGCGACGTGCGCGCGAAACTCCGAGGTGTGCGATGAGCCGCTACACGCTGCGCGAGATCGCCGAGATCCTGGGTCTCGATCTAGTGTTCCTCGACGAGCTGGCGCGCGAGGAAATCCTCTCGCCTGACGTCGAGGCCGCAGATCCGGATGCGCCCGGCGCACGCTACTCGGAGCGCATGCTCGAACGGGCGCGCATCGCGCACGAGCTGGTACATGAACTCGAGGTGAATCTGGCTGGCGCCTCGGTGATCTTGCGGCTGCGCGAGGAGATGGTGGTGCTGCGGCAGAGCGTCCGCGTGCTGGCGCTCGAAGTGGAGCGAACGCGCTCGCGGGACGCGTGAAGCGTCACTCCTCGTCCCGGCGGACCGGACGGCCCGTGCGTTCGAGCCAGCCGCGACGCCGGAACCACAACAGCAGCATCGCGGCCGTCGCGATCATCACCGCCCAAACCACGTAGTAGCCCCAGCGCGTGCGCAGCTCCGGCATGTTCTCGAAATTCATGCCGTACACGCCGACCAGGAAGGTGAGCGGGATGAAGATCGTCGAGATCACGGTGAGCGTCCGCATCACTTCGTTCAGGCGATTGCTCACGCTCGAGTAGTAGAGATCGGAGAGACCGACGCCGATCTCGCGATAGGTCTCGATCGAGTCGAGTACCTGCATCGCGTGGTCGAGGAGATCGCGCAAGTACACGCGGACCGCCTCGCCGAAAGGCGAGCGCTCGTCGCGCATGATCTGGGAGAGTGCGTCGCGCTGGCGCCACATCACGCGGTGTACCGTCAGCAGCGTGCGCCGCACGGCGTGGAGTTGGTTCAGCGACCGCTGGTCGGGCCGGCCGGTGACCTCCTCCTCGATGTCGTTCAGTACGTCGCCCACCTGCTCGACGAACGGGAAGTAGGAGTCGACCACGGCATCGAGCAGCGCGTAGGCGAGAAAGTCGTGCGCCATGCGACAGATCATCGCGGTGCCCGACTGGATCCGATCCCGGATCGGCTCGAACACGTCGAGTGGACGTTCCAGCACGCTCACCACCCAGCCCGGCCCGACGACGATCGACACCTGTTCGATCGAGACGTCCTCGTCGTCGTTCGCCAGCACGAGTTGGCTGATGATCAGGTCGCGCTCGCCGTAGTCCTCGAACTTGGGTCGCTGGCCGGTGTTCGCGAGATCCGAGACCGCAAGCGGGTGGACGCCGAGGGCGTCGCGCAGCCAGTGCAGCACCGAGCCGTCGCCGAGACCCTGGATCTCGATCCAGGTGACACCCGGGGCGTTGGCGGCCGTCGCCAGCTCCTCTGACGACGTGACGATGCGTTCCTCGGAGCGTTCCTCCCGGTAGATGAGCGCGCGGATCGACGTCGAGTGGGTGTCGGGCGGAAGCACGAAGGTGCCCGGATGCGAGCCCGGCGGAGCGCTTCGTCGCGCGAACAGCTCCTTGGTACCGGCAATCTGCATCGCGCTACTCGGGGACCTTCATGCCGCGCTGCACGGCGGGTCGTTCGGCGATGCGCAGGACCCACTGCACGACGTGCGGCTGGTCCATCAGCGGCGGCGCCTGCAGCGCGTGCAGCGGTTGGAGCCACGGGAAGTGCATGATGTCGCCGATCGAGTATTCGCCTGCGAGGTAGGGACGACCGTCGGCGAGGATGCGATCGAGCACGGCGAGCAGTCGCGACACCTCGTCGCCGAACAGCTCGACCATCTCGACGTTGCGTTCGGCCGCCGGCTTGCGGAGCTGCGCGCCGAGTCGCCCGAGATTCGGACCGATGCCGCCGTTCTGGAAGAACGCGTACTGGATGGCGTGGATGCGGCCCGCCGGATCGGCCGGCACCAGCTTGCCGTGCTTCTCGGCGAGGTGGAGCAGGATCGCGCCCGACTCCCAGACGACGAGTCCGTCGTCGTCGAGCACGGGCACCTTGTTGTTCGGGTTCTTCGCCAGGAACGCGGGCGTGAGCTGCTCGCCGGCCTCGAGGCGCACGCGCTCGACCTGATAGGAGAGTCCCAGCTCTTCGAGGGCGATCGAAACCTTGCGGCAGTTCGGCGTAGGGGCCGTGTAGAGACGGATCATCGCCAGCTCCTCCGGGACGCGGGGCGCACGATACCGCGACCCACGGGACGCGCGCTCGCAGCGCTCCCCTGCCGGGCGCCACGGTGAGCCGCTATCCACTCGCCATGTTGCAGCAAGCCGGCGAGGCGCAGCGCGATCCGCTCGCGCACGTGCTCGATCGCCTGGCGCTCGCGCGCGTCGGCGAGGGCGTCTTCGAGGCGCCGCCCAGCAGCGGGATGCGGCGAGTCTTCGGCGGTCTCACGGCTGCGCAGTCCGCGATGGCTGCGATGCAGACCGTCGAGAGCGGGCGCCTGCACTCGATCCACGGCTACTTCCTGCGCGCCGGGAGACCCGGCGCGCCGCTGCGCTTCGCGGTGGCGCGCGTGCGCGACGGACGCAATTTCGCGACGCGCCGCGTGGTCGCGACCCAGGGCGCCGACGCGATCTTCGAGTTGTCCGCGAGCTTCACCGATCACGAAGACGGCGTTGCACACGCCCACGAAGCGCCGCTCGGCGCGCTTCCCAGCCCCGAGGATCTCCCCGACTGGGAGACCGTGCGCGCGCGCGAAACGGGTGAAGCGCCGCGACCGCACGACGCGATCGAAGTGCGCGTGGTGCGCCCCGAAGACGATCGCCCTGGCGCGGCGGCGCCGCCCACGCGCAGGGTGTGGATGCGCACGCGCGGCGCGCTCCCGGAAGATCCCCGCGTCCACGCGGCGATGCTGATCTACGCGAGCGATCGCACCTTGCTGCGCACGGCCGCCCGACTGCACGGCGGTATGAGGGATCGCTTGCCCGCGAGCCTCGACCATGCGGTGTGGCTGCATCACCCGCCGCGCTTCGATGGCTGGATCCTCTACGCGAGCGAGAGTCCGATCGCGGAGAGCGGTCGGGCGTGGGTACTCGGGCGGATGCTCACGCCGGTCGGCCAGCGCATCGCCACCGTCGCGCAGGAAGGCCTGCTGCGCCGGCCGCGCACGCCGCGCAGCTGAGTCATCGGTTCACGGGGTCACTGCGTCACTGAGTCAGGACGGGCAGCCGGCCGCGAAGCGCACGAAGCGCCCGCTCGGGTAGCGCCGCGTGATGCGCCTGCCGCAGCCGCAAGCGCAGAGGCGTGAACGCTTCCTCGGGATCGGCCCGAGGCGACGCAACTGCTTGTCGCGGTACTTCATCGCTGCCGCCAGCGCAGCGCGCTTGGAGCCGTGGATGCCGTCCGAGAAAAATTGCGAAACCGCCCGGTCGCCGCGGCGGATGCGAACCCACCAACCGTGGGAGTTGCCGTAGTCGAAGCGAGTGACGTTGCGTAGTTTGCTGGCCGCCATGCGCAGTTCCTTGGCCCGGCCGGGCCGCGGGTCCGAGCGCCGCGGCTCCGCCCGAGTCGGTTCGAGGTGGAGCTTCCATCTTAGGCGCTCGCCCGGCGTTCGGCGCTAGCTTGGCGCCGTGCGCGTGGGACTTTTCATTCCCTGTTACGTCGACCAGCTCGCCCCCGCGGTCGGCGAGGCCACCGTCGCGGTGCTCGAACGGGCCGGCTGTGCGGTCGACTACGACCCCGATCAGACCTGCTGCGGGCAGCCGTTCTGGAACCTCGGCCTGGCGGACGAAGCCGCCCGCCTCGCGCGGGCGCACCTCGAACGCTTCGCGCGCCACGACGCCGTGGTCTGCCCGTCGGCGAGCTGCGTCGCGACGGTGCGGCTCCACTACGGCACGCTCGGCGTCGGCGCCGACGCGGCGGGCCTGCGCGCACGCGAGCGGACCTTCGAGCTGTCCGAGTTCCTGGTGCGCGAGCTGGGTCGCGTCGAACTCGGCGCGCGCTTCCCGCACAAGGTGGCGCTGCTCCCGAGCTGTCACGGATTGCGCGAGCTGGGGCTCGGCCGCCCGAGCGAAGCGGTCGGTGCAGCGGGCGAACCCGGTCCCACCGAGCAGTTGCTGCGCGCGGTCGCCGGCCTCGAACTGCTCACCCCGTCGCGCGACGAATGCTGCGGCTTCGGCGGCGCATTCTCGGTGGAGTTCCCGGAGCTGTCGGGCCGCATCGGCAGAGCCCGGCTGGCGGACCTCGCCGCCACCGGCGCCGAGTTCGTGACCTCCACCGACACCAGTTGTCTGCTCCACCTCGACGGAATCCGCCGTCGCGAAGGATCAGGGCCGCGCGCGATCCACCTTGCGGAGATTCTCGCGGCGGAGTGATTCACTTCGCCACGACGACCTCCCCGGCTCCGTACACCACCACCGCCGCCCCGTC
>JAGSPS010000188.1 GCA_018262315.1 Deltaproteobacteria bacterium
CTCCTTCTTGATCACCATCCGCTCGAGGAAGCGCACGAAGCCACGCCGCGGGTCGAGGCGCTGGCGATCGGTGAAGTCGTAGACACCGTAAAAGGGCACGGCCGCCTGCACGCGGGTGTCGACGTCCTCGAAGCCGGGCTGGTACTCGGGGTCGTTCGCGGTGAGACCGGTGAGCGCCGTGAGATGTCCGCCGGCCGAGCCGCCGGTCACCGCCAGGAAGCGGGCGTCGCCACCGTAGTCGGCGACGTGCTCGCGGATCCAGCGGATCGCGAGCTTCACGTCGACGAGGTGATCGGGGAACGTCGCGCGCGGCGAGAGCCGGTAGTTGGCAGCGACGCACACCCAGCCGCGCGCCGCGAGGTGGTTCATCAGCGGCAGCGCCTGCTGGCGCTTGTGGCCGATCGTCCAGCCGCCGCCGTGGATCTGCAACAGGACGGGTGCGCCGCTGGTGCCGTCGCGCGGGGTATAGACATCGAGCAGGTGTCGCTTGCCCGCACCTTCCGCGTAGCGGATGTCGTGGACCACGCGCACCTCGGGGTGCCGGAAACGGAACGGATTCACCAGGCGTCCGTGCGGCTCGAAGGCGTCGCGCAGCTTCGCCGCGCTCGGTTCGGCCGCTTCGCGATAGCCCGCGCCGAGGCCCCGCAGCAGCGCATTCTCGATCTCGCCCTCGGAGCGACGCGCCACCGGCACCATCGCGAGCAGCGCCGCCCACGAGGCGAAGGTGATGCCGAGCCCGAGCCAGCCCGGCCAGGCGGAGAGCGCACCGGCCCAGACAAAGAAGAGCGTCGCGGCCAGCTGCCACGCGAAATGATGCGCCACCAGCTCGCTGGTGAGCCAACCCGCAAAAAAGCTGGGCGCGGCGAGAAGACTGTTCGCGGGGCGCGGCAGGTAGGCGTTGAAGGTGAAGAGCGCGCCCACGATCGTCACGAGCAGGAAGAGCCAGGGAATGGTCATCGGCAGGGATCCTAGCCGCGCGCGCGCCGCGTCGCGCACGAAGTTCGGGGTTCAGGCCTTGCGGCGTGGCAGCGCCGCGAGCGCCGGATCGGCGCCTGCGACGATCAGCGCGTCCGAATCCTTCAGCACCGCGTCGGGATCGGGCGGAACGTGCACGATCTCGGTGAGCGCGCAACGCACCGCGATCACCTGGATGCCGAGTCGGCCGCGCGGATCCAGCTCGCGCAGCGAGCGACCCACCCACGCCGACGGGATCGCGATCTCCTGGATCGAGTGGCCCTCGCCGAGCGGCAGGTAGTCGAGCACCTCGGTCGCGCCCATGCGGTGCGCGAGTCGCACGCCCGCCTCCTTTTCGGGGATGATCACTTCGCTGACGCCGAGGGCGTTGAGCGCGCGCGCTTCGGCGTCGCCCGCCGCCTTCACGTAGAGGTCGCGCACGCCGAGGTCGCGCAATGCGACGGTCGCGAGAATGCTGGCCGCGAGGTTCTCGCCCATGCTGATCACCGCGGCGTCCACGCCCGCGACGCCCGCTCCGCGCAGCACCACGGGATCGGTGGCGTCGCCCTGCACCGCGCGACTCACGAACTCGGCGTGGCGATCGATCAGGATGCCGTCCGCCTCGATCGCGATCACCTCGTGGCCGAGCGATTCGAGGGTGCGCGCCACCCACGAGCCGAACTTGCCGAGCCCGATCACCGCGTAGCGACTCATTCCACTTCCTTCGCTCGGTACCCGTCAGCCGACCAGCACGTCTTCGCGGCCGAGACGATAGGGCTGCTTGCGGCGGCTGCGACGCGCCATCGCCTCGAGCGCCGCGAGCGGCCCCACGCGGCCGAGGAACATCAGCAGCACGATCAGCACGCGGCCTGGCGGCGACAGATCAGCCGTCTTGTTCATCGAGAGCCCGACGGTGCCGAGGGCGCTCTGCGCTTCGAAGACCAGTTGGATGAAATGCTCCCGGTCGAGGGCCGCGCTCGCGCGCGGCAGCTCGACCCAGAGCAGCATGAAAACGAAGGCGAAGAGCAGCAGGATTGCTACCACCGCGAGGCCGACGGCGCGCTGCACCGTGGCGTCGGGCACCGAGTGGTTGGCGAACGACACGTCGGTGCGGCCGCGCAGCCGCGCAAGGAAGAGCAGCGCGAGCAGCGCCGCCGTGGTGGTCTTGACGCCGCCCGCCGTCGAACCCGGCGAGCCGCCGATCCACATCAGCGCCAGCGTCAGCACCAGCGACGGGTTGGTGACCTGCGTGTAGTCGATGGTGTTGAAGCCCGCCGTGCGCGGCGTCACCGCCATGAACGCCGCGTTCGCGACCCGCGCGACGAAGCCGTGACCGGCCAGCGTGTGGTTCCACTCGAAGAACACGTAGAGCGGCGTGGCGCCCGCGATCAGCACCGCCGTGGTGATCAGCACCAGCCGCGTGTGCAGCGTCACGCGACGGCGTCGGCCGCGCAGCCGCGCCTGCAAATCCTCGAAGACCAGGAAGCCGAGGCCGCCCGCGATGATCAGCAGCGCGATCACCGCGAGCGCCGGCAGATCGCCCGCGTGCGTGGCGAGTCCGTCGCGGAACGTCGAGAAGCCGGCGTTGCAGAAGGCGGAGATGGCGTGGAAGAGCGCCGGCCAGAGCGCGCCAGCGTTGCCGAGCGAGCCGCGCCAGTCGAGCCAGAGCAGCAGCGCGCCGAGCGCTTCGACGGTGAGCGTCACACGCGCGACGGAGCGCACCACCGCGCCCACGCCGCCTTCGGGCATCAGCACCGTCGGACCCACCGCCACCTCTTCGACTTCCAGCGACGTGCGCCGCCCGAGCGAGGCGGCAGCGAGTGCGGCGAGCGTCACGATGCCAATGCCGCCGAGCTGGATCAGCGCGAGCAGCCAGAGCTGACCGGGAAACGTCATCCGGCTCGACACGTCGAACACCGAGAGACCCGTCACGCACACCGCGCTGGTGGCCATGAACAACGCATCGACGAAACCAGGGCGTTCGCCGATCCACAGGCCGGGCAACACCAGGAAACCCAGCGTGCCCATCGCGATCAGCGCGGCGAACGATGCGACGAGCAGTTGCGGCGCTGACAGATCGACGCGCGCGCGAGCCGGTTCGCGACCGTTTCCTCCACGCCGTCGGCCCAGATCCACGCCGGCACTCTAGCGACTAGACGTCCTTCGGCTGGAGCTGCTCGAAGCGGTCGACCGCGTCCACGTAGTCTTCGACGAGCTGCCGGATCACGTCGCGTACCGAGCGCTCTTCGTTCATCAGCCCGACCACCTGCCCAACCGGGTTGAATGCCACCGCTTGCGCCTTGGCGGCGTAGCGGTTGGTGCGCGAGACCGCGTCGGCGGTGACCATGAACTGCAGCGGCATGCCGAGCGGCTTGGGGTTCTCCGGCCTCTCCCACGCCTCGGTCCAGTCGTTGCGGAGCATGCGGCACGGCTTGCCGGTCCAGGCGCGCGAGCGCACCGTGTCGTGGCTGGTCGCCGCGAGCAGCGACTGCTTCGCGGCGGGCGCCGCCTCGGCTTCGTCGACCGTCAGCCAGATCGAGCCGGTCCAGACGCCCTGCGCGCCCAGCATCAGCGCCGCCGCCATCTGGCGTCCGTCGCCGATGCCGCCCGCCGCGAGCACCGGCAGCGGCGAGACCGCGTCGATCACCTGCGGCCACAGCACGATGCTCCCGATGTCGCCGGTGTGACCGCCGCCCTCACCGCCCTGCGCGATCACGAAGTCCACGCCCGCGGCCTTGTGCGCGAGCGCGTGCTTGACGCTGCCGCACAACGCGCCGACCAGGCGACCCGATTGCTGGATCTCCCGGATGATCTCCGCGGGCGGCGTGCCGAGCGCGTTCGCGACGAGCTTCACCTTCGGGTGCTTCAGCATCACCTCGATCTGCGGGCCGGCGGTGGCGGCCGTCCAGCCGAGCAGCTCGCGGGTCTGCGTGCCTTCGGGCAGCTCCGGCACGCCGTGCTCGGCGAGCAGTCGCTTCGCGAAGGCGCGATGCTCGGGCGGAACCATCGCGCGCAGCTTCGCTTCGAGCTCCGCGGGGTCGTCCATCCCCTTCCCCTCGTACTTGCCGGGGATCACGATGTCTACGCCGTACGGCTTGTCGCCTACGTGCTCGTCGATCCACTTGAGTTCGATCTCCAGCTGCTCGGCGCTGAAGCCGACCGCCCCGAGCACGCCGAGGCCCCCGGCATTCGAGACCGCGGCGACCACGTCGCGGCAGTGGGTGAAAGCAAAGATGGGGAACTCGATGCCGAGCCGTTCGCAGAGGGGGGTGCGCATGGGAGTCTCCTGAAAACTGGGGGCCGTCCCGCGTGCTTGGGCTCGTCCCGCGTAGCGAGCCGAAGGCGAGCGGCGATGTCCATGAGGACCGTATCGCGGAATTGAAACGTGTTCTAGTCCTGGACGGGGAGAGTTCAGAGATCGCGCAGCAGTCGGTCGTAGTCGGCGTGGTTGCCGATCCAGAACCAGATCCACGTCCCGCCGTCGCGAACTGCGAGGGCACGGTAGCCGAGTCCGACGCGCGCCGAGTAGATCGAACGCGTCGCGTGGACCGGCTTGAAGCGCAGGCTGGGATGATTGATCGGGGTCCTGCTGGAAGGTTGCGTAGGCGCGGCGCGCACGACGCTGGACGTCGACCGGAAGAGCTGGAGCGCTCGTCGGAAGCGCTCGGTCGTGACCGAGTTCAACGCGTCTGCGGGTCGAGAGGCTGGGTCTTGCCGCGGCGGTGCTCGGCCAACGCTTCGTCCGCCAACTCGTCGAGCGATTCGGGCGAGCCTGCGAGCGCGGCGTCGAAGCGATCCTCGGCTTCGATCTCAGCGAGAATCGCCGCAGCGAGATCTTCCTGCTCGGATTCCGGCAGTCGCGATGCGATCGCGAATACATGCTCGAGCGACTTGGTCATGAGCTGGCCCCGAGACGATGGGGGTGAAGAGAGGCTGGGAGGGTATCGCGAGGAGAGCGCCGCGCACATGGGCATGGGCGGCAGGGCTCACGCGCCGAAACGCCGCCTGACTTCCTCGTGGGGCATCCCTTCACCCGCGTCCAACTGCGCGAGCCCTTCGTCGATCCTGGCGAAAAAGACGAGCCGCTCGATTGCGTCGTCGATGGTGGCGTCAACTGGAAGATCCCTCAGCGCCTTGAGGATCCGGTCCTTCGGAGTTGCGTTGGTTCCGTCGGCCACTGCCGTAGGCTAGCACGCGATCATCGGGTCCTCGCATCACGCCGGCGGTGAGTGATGGCGAGTACGTCGCTTTGCTCAGCCACCTCGTCGGCCAACTGTGCATATGGTGTCGGCTCGAAGCTCGCGGGCCACCGCACCTCGATACGCCGCAGGCTTTCGAAGGCACGTACATCGGGCGGGACGATTTCATGCATCGACTCGAAGCCGAAGCAGCCCAGTGATGCGCGGCCGAAGGCAGGTTGCGTTGCGGTGCAGATTACGAGACTCGCGCCGTACTCGTCGACCAAGGCGCCCAGCACTTCCAGGGTCGGCTCCAGCAGATGCGGCGGCATGGTTTGCGCTTCGTCGAGCACGACTATGCTCCGAGCGAGATTGTGGAGCTTGCGGCAGCTCGACGTTCGCCGTGCGAACAGACTTTCGAAGAGCTGAACAGTCGTCGTGACTACGACCGGCACGTCCCAGTTCTGCGCGGCGAGCCGCGAGAGCGCTGTCTCGCGCCGCGGATCGAAGCTGGAGTGGTGCTCGAATACCGCGGCACCGTCGCCGAAAGCGTTGCGGTAGACATCTGCATTCTGTTCGAGGATCGACGTGTAGGGGATCGCGACGACGACGCGATGCAGGCCATGGATTCGAGCGTGCTCCAGTGCAAACTCCATCCCGGCTAGCGTCTTGCCTCCACCGGTCGGAACCGTGAGCGTGAAAACTCCAGGAGGAGCCGGCGCAGCGCTGACGGCGGCGGCGCGGATCGCGCGGCGAACCGCGTTGACCGCCGTTACCGGCGCGCGCGCCTGCTTCGCGTCGACGTAAGCCCGCAGCCGAACAAGAAGAGTCTCGATCGAGAGCGTCCTCGCCTCTCCTCGAATCTGCGACTTGCTCCGATCGAAGAACTCCTCAGTATCCAAGAAGTCGGCATCGCAGAGTGCCGAGAACAGCATGCGAATCCAGAGTTCAAAGCGACGCTTGATTCGGTCGGCATCCTCAGCGTTGACAGGCTTGGTCTCGAATGGTGGTGCGAGCCCGCGCTTCCCGAGGATCTCGGCGGGCGGTTCGCCCGTGAGCGCGTCGCCCAGTCATTGTTTCTTCCGCTCCATCCGACTGCGCAAATTCGACTGATTCGCGAGCCCCGCGTGATGACCCGCGATAACGAATGCGAGCACTCTTCCAAGAGGCCCTACAGTTCATATGCCTTCAAGGCGCCCGCGCTGGAATGATCCACTCGCCCTCGGCGCGGTTCGCTTAAGGTTTCCTCTGCCTCGATGTGTGCGTCGCGACGGGGCGGCGGTGGTGGTGTACGGAGCCGGGGAGGTCGTCGTGGCGAAGTGAATCACTCCGCCGCGAGAATCTCCGCAAGGTGGATCGCGCGCGGCC